>JAYVXB010000478.1:0-14921 GCA_043785585.1 Deltaproteobacteria bacterium
CGCTCACGCTCACGCGCACGCGCACGCGCACGCGCACGCTCACGCTCACGCTCACGCCCACGCCCCGCGCTACCGCCTCAACAGCACGTAAATCGCCCCCTCACCGCCATCACTCTCCGTCGCCGTCGCGAACGCCGCGACATGCTCGCTCGCGCTTCCTTGCGACAGCCACGCCGCCACCTCGCCGCGCAGCACGCCGACTCCGCCCGGCGAGTGCTCGCCCTTTCCATGCACGACGAGCACGCACCGCTCTCCGCGTGCTCGCTTGTCGCGCAGGAACGTCGCGATCTCCGTGCGCGCATCGCCCGCGCGCTTCCCGTGCAAATCCAATCGCGCGTCGATCGGCAAGAGGCCGCGCCGCAACTTTCGCAACGCGTCCGGCGGAAGATCCAACCGCCGGCCTTCGACGCGTTGTCCATCGTCGCTGAGCTCGAAGCGCGCCTTGTCCTCGACGAGCGATCGCAGGTGCTCGTGCACTGCCGCCGCTTCCTGCTCGACCCTGCTCTCTGCCGCCTCGCGCTTCGTCGCGCGCTGCTCGGGCGTGCTCCGCGTGACCGTCTCCGTCTGCGGAACGCGCGCGCTCTTCGCGTCGAGCGGAACGACGCCGCTCATCATCCGATGAAACGTCAGCGCCTCGTCCTCCGCGCTCTGCCGAGGCGTCGACGTCGGCGCGTTCCCCGTCGGTCGCGGCGGCGGCGGCTTCTTCCCCGCCTCTTTCGCGGCCGCCTCTTCGGCCTCGAGCTTCTTCTTCAGATCCTTCAGTGCTTCGAAGGGCTGGTTGAAACCGGAGGGGCCCTTCTTCTTGCTCACGTCGCGCGGCTCCGACCTGCGGCGGCGCGTACGGCCACGAGCACGCTCTGGATCCCGGTGAGCACGCCGTCTTCGTAGTGCCAGTCGGCGTCGTCGAGCTCGGGAAAATCGTGCGGGTTCCGGATGTCCTCCATCGTGAGGTTCGGCTTCAGTCGCCTCGCGAGATCGATCACCTTGCCGCGTTGGAGCTCCTCCATCGCTTGGACGATCTCTTCGATCTCACCCCACGTCGGCGCGCTCACGTCTTGCTCTCGTTCATTTGCGCCACGAGCATAGCCGCGTCGGAGGCTTCGACCTCGGCGAAGAGCACGCCCGGCGGGTGAACCGCGACCGTGCACCCGCGCTTCGGGCACACGCCGAGGCAGTGCGTCTTCGTCACCCAGATCGTTCGGTACGCAGACAGGCGCGCGACCTCGGCCTTGAGCGCCTCGTACGTCGCTTCTCCAGCGTCACCACAACCGGCGCCGAGCGGCGAGTCGGCTTCGCGTCGGTTCGCGCAGACGAAGAGGTGCAGGCGCGGGGCGATCGCGGCGCGAAGCATTCTCGCTCCGTATGCCACACGGGCGCACAAGCGCGCGGGAAAAACGTGGATCCAAGCCGTGGATCCGCGTCGAGCCAAGCGCCTCGTGAGCGGTCGCGGAGTCTCCGTTTTGTGCGGCTTTTTGCTCGCGAGACGGCGACCGGACCGCGGCTCGGTCGTTGCAACCACCTGGGCAAACCATGGGGCGCGCCACGCCGCTCATTCCTCCGCCGCAACGCCACATCGCCCTCGACGATGTGCGGACGCTCGCCATCAGCTCGCAGCTCGGACGCGGCAGCATGGCGACGGTCTATCGGGGCGTCATCGACGGCGCGTTCGGTGTGCGCCGTGCGATCGCGTTGAAGCTCTTCGATGTCGTCGCGTCGGACGAGCACGAGTCGGTGATGGAGACGCTCGCGAGCGCGGCGCGCGACGCGGCGTGCGTGCGGCATCCAAACGTCGTCGCGCTCGAAGACTTCGGGCTCCTGTCGCCGATCCAACCGTTCGTCGTGCTCGAGCTCGTCGAAGGTCGGACGCTCGCGCAGCTGCTCGACGCGTACGAAGCATCGCGGCAACGGGTACCGCTCGACATCGCGCTCTTCGTCGGCGCGGAGATCGCCGAAGGGCTCGCGGGCGCGCGCCTCGCGACGTCACCGGACGGCATGCGCCTCGGCATCGTGCACGGCGAGCTGTCGCCGAGCGACGTGCTCCTGTCGTGGAACGGCGAAGTGAAGGTCGGTGACTTCGGGATCGCCGCGGCGGCGCGCGCGGCATCGACCGTGCGAAGCGTCGGCGCGCTCGCGCGTCGCGTGCGTGCGCTCGCTCCGGAGGTCGCACGCGGCGCGTTCGGCGATGCGCGCTCGGACGTGTTCTCGCTCGGCGTGATGTTGCGCGAGATGATGCTCGGTCCGCGCTTCCCGCCGACGGTGACCGATTCGCAAGCGATGGTGCTCGCGCGCGAAGGCACGGTCGTCGAGTCGCTGTTCGAGCCGCAGCTTGCGCCGGAGCTGCGCGCCGTGCTCGATCGCGCCGTCGAGCGCGATCCTGCGCGTCGCTTCCCGCACGCCGGTGCCCTCGCCTACGAGCTCCGGAGAGTCGCGCTCGCGATGGGCGTCGGCGACGGGCGATCGTTCTTGCGGCACGCGATGCCGAACGTCTTCCGCGCCGACGGTTGGGACGACGAGCCGACCGGCGAGCTCATCGACGGACGCCCCTCGCGATCGTCGCGACCGTCGGGCCCTTCGCGCGAGAGCAGCGATCGCTTCGCGCGCCTGCGCGAGCCGCCGGAGAGCGGCACGCTGCTGCGCAGCTCGAAGTGGGGCAGCGACGACGACGACGAAGACGGCATCATCGACGACCTCGAAGCCGTCGAAGACGACTGACGCGTCGAGGGCGCCGTTCGCCGCCCGACCGGCGCCGAGCCGACTCCACTGAAAACCCGTCCGGTTCGCGCGGGCCATGGTCGGCCGCGCGGGATCGTGCAACGATCGCCGCCGCATGGGCATCGCGATCTCTCCGCTACGATGGGTGTTCGCGATCGCGGCGGTCGCTTCTGTGACGGGCCTCACGATGTGCCAGTCGCCGACGCAGATCCTCGTCTCGGTCACGACCGACGTCGCCTGCGACGACGCGCCGTCGACCGTCATCACGATCGGGCGACCCGAGACGATCGACGGGACGCTCGTCGCAGCAACGACCGCCAGCTGCGATCGCTCGACGAACCGCGTCGGCTCGCTGGTGATCGTTCCGAGCGGCGCGCGCGACGAGGCCGTCGCGTTTCGCGTGGTGATGGGTTTCGCGGGGCGCGCGCCGGAGGACTGCGTCACGACCGGCAACTACGAGCACTGCATCGTCGCTCGCCGCGCGCTCCGCTACATCCCGCACGCGTCCCTCCAAGTTCCCATCGCGATGCGCGCGCAGTGCACCGGCGTTCCCTGCGACGCGACGCACACCTGCGTGAAAGGCGTCTGCGTCTCGTCGACGATCGACGATCCGACGCGGTGCGAGAGCCAGGGCGGATGCGACGAGACCGCGCTCGCGCCCGGCGGCGTGGACGGCGGCGTGGGCGACGCCGGCGGGGCGGGCGACGCGAGCGAGGGAGGTGCGGCTTGCGTCGGCGCGTGCGCGGCCGGGATCTCCGCGGGGGACGGCTACGCCTGCCGCGCCGTGAACGGCCAATCTCTCTGCTGGGGAACCAACAGCAACAACGAGCTCGGGCGCGGCAGCAGCGGCTCGCCGGATCCGAACGAGATGCCCGCGATGGGTCTCACCGGCGTCGTGAGCGTCTCGTCGGGCCTGACGGGCACGTGCGCGCGCAGGAGCGACGGCTCCGCGTCGTGCTGGGGCTACATGCCGGCGATCGATCTGCTCGCGCCGGGGCGCAACGTCCGAGCGCCGACCGACATCCCGCAGCTGAAGGGCTCGCCGTGGATCGCGATCGACAACCACGTCCTCTGTTGGAAAGGCGCGAGCGGTGTCCTCTGCGCCGGCGCGAACGACTCGGGGCAGCTCGGACAAGGCGATCTGATGGCGCGCCCGCAGCCCATCGCGCCGAAGCTGCCGCCCGGCGACGTCGCGGGAATGTCCGCGGGCAACGAGACGGTGTGCGCGGTGATGGCGGACGGCTCGGTGTGGTGCTGGGGAGGCAACTCGTATGGCGAGGGGGACCCGACCAACTTCTCCAGCGGCCCCGCACCCACGCCGAAGAAGGTCGACCTCGCCGCGTTCGGCGCGCGCGCGATCGACGTCTCCGTCGGCGAGGTCCACGTCTGCGTCATCATGCAAGACACGACCGTCGTGTGCTGGGGCGACGCCTCGCGCGGCGAGACCGGACACACTCCGGCGTTGTTCGGCTTCCCCCCACAGCGCGTGCTGCTCGCCGACGGGACGACGCCGCTCGGCGGCGCCACGCGCGTCTCCGTCGGTTGGAAGCACTCGTGCGCGATCGTCGCGGGCGGCAAGGTCGCGTGCTGGGGCGGCAACGAGCAAGGTCAGCTCGGACGCGGGATCGCCGTCGACTCCGGGATCATCGCCGACGAGCATCCCGCGCAGATCGCCGGGCTCGGCGCGGCGAGCGCGATCGCCTCGGGCGTCAGCCACACGTGCGCGATCATCGGCGCGGAGGTCTGGTGCTGGGGCGACAACCAGACGGGCGCGATCGGCCTCGACCCGATCGCGACTCCATTCGTCCCCGCGCCGCGTCGCGTGCGATGACGCTTCGGCGCGCCCTCGCTCAGAGAGTCCGCCGACGCCGAACACCGACTCCGAGCCCAACGAGCGCCAAGCACCAAGCGCCTCCGCCGCCCGTGGAGCGATGCGCCATCGCGCAGCCCCCCGAGCTCCCGCTGCCGGAGGGCGGCGCCGCGTCTGGCGGGGCGCAGTGGCTCGACGGATCGCACACGTTCGGCGTGACGCAGTCGTTGGTCGATGCGCAGGTGCGCACGCACTGGCTTCCCGCGCACTTGTACGGATCGCAACTCTGCGTTCCGCCGTCGGCGAGTCCCACGATCGTGTGATCGCCGTCGCACGTCGCGCCCATCGTCGTCTTTGGGACGCACGCCTGTGTCACCGTGTCGCAAACGAAGTCACCGTTGCAGCCAGGCGCGCACGCAGCGACGTTCACGCCATCGCACTTGCCGCCGCACGTCGTCCCGGTCGCGGTGCACGCCGCTCGCGAACCCACGGGCGGCCCGTTGACAGGCGAGCACGTCCCCATCTTGCCGGCCACATTGCACGCGGCGCATTGCGATCCACACACGGAGTCGCAGCAGACGCCGTCGACGCAATGGCCCGTCGCGCACTCGTTCGTGCCGACGCACGCCGCGCCGTTCGCCTTCTGCGCGGTGGCGATGTTGCGTTCCATGAGGTTGTTGAATTGCGGGAGCGCGCCGCTACCGGTGTACGTGACGCGCGCGAAGTGGATGTCGTTCGTGGACGACACGCGCGTGAGGCAAGAGCCGCGGCTCATCGCGAAGGCCGCGTAGCTCGAGCCGGTCGGGATGACGAGGCGCGCGACGTACACGCCACCGGCAGGGAGCGGACCGGGGAAATACGACGTGCTCGGCGAGTCGTCGGCGGCCGGGACGTGCATGCCGTCGGCGAGCGCGTCCCAGTCGTCGGGGTAGGCCCCGGCCGCCGCGGTGGTGACGGCGGTGACCCGCAGGCCCCGCGCCGCGGCAGGGCCGAGGTTGAGGACGCGGACGAAGACGTAGATCGGCGCCGTCGTGATCCCCGCGGTCGTCGGAATCTGCGTCGACACGATGGCGTTGCGCGCGGCGTCGAACGCGATGTCCGCCGCGCTCGCCGCGGTCGTCGGGCCGACGGGGACGAGCGACGCGTTCGTACTGAAGACGACGTCGCCGCCGGTCGTGAAGTCGGTATTCGGAGGGAACGGGCGTGTGCCCGGATCCGCCCTGAAGCTGCGGATATAGACGTCGGCGCGTTCGAGATCGGACGTGTCGACGTCGACGTCGTGCACGAGCACCGCCGACGCGTCGATGCGTCCATGGCCCATGTGATCGTTCCACAGGCCGACGGTGAGGTTGTTCGCGACCGTGGTCGTGTAGTGCTCGCTCGACGTCTTCGCGCACGTGCGCTCGATCTTGTGGCGCACACTCGCGGCGGAGAAAAGGGCGCCCTCTTTGCTTCGCACGAGGAGCGCCAGCCCTGCGACGTGCGCTGCCGCGAGCGACGTCCCCTGCGCGGTGCCGACGACGTACCCCGTCGGCACCGCCAACGTCACGAGCGAATCGCCGGGTGCGACGAGCGAGAGCTCCGGTCCGTTGCGAGATCCGAGGTTCACTCCGCCGCCGTAGTCCTTCCACACGTCGTTGCCCGTCGCCGCGGCTGGCGCGTTAGGGACGGCCGTCCCCTGCTGCGTCGCGCCGACGATCATCAGGTTCGCGTGGTACGCGCCGCCGGTGCTCGTGTAGTTGATCGCCTGATCGCCGCTCGACGACCAGTTGCCGCTCGGGACGGAGACGAGCAAGTCGGGATTGCCGCTGAGGGCACCCTGCACCGCCGTGCTCGTGATGCGCGCGTCGCCCGCCGCGATGCCAATGCACGCAACGCTCGGAACGCCGCTCGAGCCAGCGAAGGCCAGCGCCTCTTGGATGATCACGTTCGTGAGCGGGCTGATCGTCGTCGCGTTCGGACCGCCACGGAGCGAGATGAGCTTGCACGACGGGGCGTACCCCGCGCTGCTCGGCGGCGAGTCGTCGTGTCCGGCGGCCATGATCCCGGCGAGCGCCGTGTCGTGATTGCTGTTGCCGAGTGGCGCGAGACCGGCCGCGTCGATGCCGCCGGTGTCGACGTTGATCTGCGACACCGCGCCCCCGAGGAAGTCCGGGTGGTTCTGCTGGATGCCTTCGCCGATGACGTACGCATTGACGGCGGCGGAGCCGACGGTGCTCCCCCACGCGTACCGCGCGCCGACGCGCTTCATGTCCCACTGCCTGTTCATCTGCTCGACGTCGCCGGTGGGGGACGTCTGGTAAAAAGAGTCGCTCGGATCGACCGGCGTCACCGATGCTCCCGACACGAGCGGGAGGATCTCGTACTCGATCGCGGGCGGAGACAACGCGAGCGCTCGCACGAGGCGCGGCGCGAGCACGTGCGCAGCGTTCGCGACGACGTCGCGCGTCGAGAGGAACGCATACGGCTTCGTATTCCGTGTGCGTTGCTCGTCGATCGTCAAACCGAGCGCGTCGATGATGTGCGCAGTCCCCGGCGCGATCTCCGGGCCGAGGCGCACACCGAAGCCTGTGGGGAGCACTGCGACGAAGGCGCGGGGCCCGGCGATGTCGTCGCGGCGGTAGACGGGCGCGACCATCTGAACGGCACGATCGGCCTGGAGCGCGGCGATCGTCGGCGGCGGGATGGACGCGCCGTCGCGTGTGCGAAGGAAAAACCACGACGGGGTGCGCGTGATCGGGAGACGCACGGGCGGCAGCGGGCCGTCACCGCCGTCGTCGAGGAGGAGGCGCTGCGCCGTGAATACGGCGTCGAGCGTCGCCTTCGCCGGCGGCGCGCGGAATACGACGAGCACGCGCGCGGCGGCGAGCGTGAGCGACTTCGAGCCGCTCTGCAGGGTCGTGGGGAAGGCGGACGGCGCGTCCGACGTCGCGACGAGGCCCGGGCCGACGCCGTCTCGTCCTTCCGTCGAGAGCCATGCCGAAGCCGCGTTGCCACCGGCGCGCGAGCGCAAACGAAGCGACGCCACGCCCGCGTCTCCGCCTTCGGGCGGACCGGACGGCGTGCTCGGAGCGCACGCGCCGAGGATCGTCGCGATACCGAGTCTGGCGCAAGCGATGTCGACCAGACGAAACGAGCGATGGGCCCGAACGATGGAACGCGCCATGGTGGCCCCCGTTTTCGAAAGAGGCGCGCCCCGTGGCTGATCGGCGCGCGCTCCCAGACGTCTACCAGAGCCCCTGGCTCGCGGCCAGCGAACGAAATCGGGCACGACGCCCCCGTTCGCCGTCGAGAGCAGATGAAGGCCGACGGCATGGCATGGTCGGATGTGACCACCGTTCCGCCCTCTCGATGCCCGAGTGTCTTCGCGCGCCGAGCCACTTCCCGCGGGCGAGGATGTTCGATGGGCGCGACCGCCATCCTCCCGGACGCGCGTCCGCCGAGCGCGAACCGCGACCTCGCTCGCCGCCGGGAAGTGTTTCTGCTCGTCTACCGAGCGTCGAACGCGCCAGGCTGTTTGACGATGCGAGCGTCGAAGCTTTGCACCGGTCCGCGCCAGCGTGCGTCCTCGACGAGCGACTCGCTGTAGGCGCCATTCGTGTATGCGCGGATGGCCCGGCGCCAGAAGGCCGTCGCAGGCGCGTTGGCGGCGGTCTGCCGCACTTCCCAGCGGCGCGGAAAGAGCGCGAATGCGGCGGCCGCGGCCACCAGGCCGACCCCCTGCCTCCGGTACCGCCGAAGCACGAAGAACTCGGCGACGTCGGCCACGTCGGGATCGCCGGTCAAGCGGCTCCGTTCGTCGAGGATGGCGAAGCCAGCGATGCGATCCCCGGCGGCGGGCGCCGTGCGAATCAGGTAGGCGTGCCGCCACGGCTCCCTCCAGCACTTGGCGAGCGCCGTCCCGCCCGCGAAGAATCCGAGCTCGTCGACGTCCGAAGGCATGATCTCGCTGAAGTCGTATGCGTAAAGTTGGATGAGCCGCTCCAGCAGCGGCTCGGCGGAGGGGGGGGCCTCGACGAGCACGACATCCATTTCGCGAACGTACGCGCGACGGCGCCGCTCGTCGCGAAAAGACGTTTCGTCGTCCCGTAGACGCGCTCACGGGAAGTCGAGATAGAATCGTGGTTCAACACCGCGTCACGGCGGCCTGCGACGTCTCGGTGCGTCGGCGCGCAACTCACGCCGGCGAAGGAGAATGGAATGGCAAGTCGAGCGCTGGCGGCGTTGGGTGGCACTCTTCTCGTCGCATGCAGCGCGCAAGATCCGCAGTCCAGCTCAGCGAGCGGGGACGACGGCGGCGGGGACGCATCGGGCGCGGACGGCGGCGGGCCCCTCGGAATGCCCGAGGCGGGCGGCAACGAGGCGGGGCGAAGCGACGCGAGCGGAGGCGACGGCGGCGGCCGCGGCATGAGCGCGGGCTGCGGCAACGGCGCGTCGGGGACGACGACGAAGACCGTGACCATCGCCGGCACGGTGCGCACCTACGACGTATTGGCACTTCCTGCCTATGACAAGAGCGCACCGCAGCCATTGATCTTCGTATTTCACCACTGCGGCGGCGACATCGCCGCGGCCAAGGGCTACCACATTCAGAATACCGCCCAAGCTGCCGGCGCTGGCGCGATCTTCGTATTTCCTCAAGGGCTCCGGACCTCGGCGTATTGCAGCAATGGCGGGCCGGGCTGGAACTCCGATTTCAATGGCTACGACGTGCAGCTCTTCGACAGCATGTACGACGACGTGACAAAGAATTTTTGCGTCGACACCACGCGTGTCTTCGCGATGGGCTTCAGCGGGGGCGCGGATTTCACGTCGAGCATCGGGTGCTATCGCGGAGACGAGATTCGCGGCGTGTCGCCGGCGGCGGGGGGCTTCTACGTTCAGCCGAGTCACTGCGTCGGTCAACCCGCGTTCCGGCTGAATGCCTATGTCGGAGCCTCGAACGGTGGCGACGGCGCGTACTCCCTCATGGAGCTCGATGCGAATGTCGAGTTTCACCGCGCGCGCAACGGCTGTTCGACGACCACCGATCCGACGACGCCGTCTGCGTGCGTGAGGTTCCGCAACTGCAGCGCGCCGGTCGACAAGTGCTTCCGCACCGGCGAGCCCTTTCATCATTGGCCGACCCAGGCCGATCCGGACACGTGGGGTCGCGAGAGCTGGGCGTTCTTCGCGTCGCTGTGACGGCGAGCGCAGAAGCACGTCGTGGCGCGGTCCACCATGCGATCGTGGGTGAGCGAGCTCGATCTGGAACACTGCTAGGCTCGCGACGATGCGCGCGATGACTCCGAGGCTCGCGTTGGTCCGTCGCGTAATCGGCGCGGGCGCGATCCTCGCGTCTGCGAGCTGCAACGCATCTCCGAAGCCGCGCCCGCCGACGAGCGTGCACGTCGCGCTCGATACGCCGCCGCCGAGGAGCTCGTGGGCGAGCTGCATCGAGTCCGACGCTCCGTGCCCTCGTCTCGGCGAAGCGTTCGCGCGCTGCGGGACGGTGCCGATCCGCGCGCGCTTCGTGGGTCCGTATGATCTCGACGCCGCGCGATCGTTCCCGCCCGAGCCTGCGTCGGCGGACGCGAGCGCCGACGCGCGGGCCGCGGAAGCCGATGACGTCGAAGAGACGATCCAGCAATTCTCGAACTTCGTCGTCGAGCCGACGCGCATCCACACGGGCGGGCCGCTCGTGCAGGACTTCTGCTTCATCGAGGTGCGCGAGCAGACGGAGAACGTCTTCGACGCCGTGGTGCTCTGGCACGAAGACCTCGCCCGGCTAGGCGACGCGAGCTTGTCGTACGTGCGCCTCGAGCGCGAGGGCGGTGAGCTTCGCTTTTGGCACTACCACGGCGAAGAAGAGCGCCGAGAGGGTCCGCTGTATTTGCGCACACCGTGACGACTTGGGCCGTGACGGCGTTTCACCTCGTGCGCGGCCGAGGCGACTTTGTCGTCACCGTGGCGCATGCGCGTGGGTCGGGTCGGAATCGGGCTGCGGCGATCAGCGACGCGATTGGATGCATCGCCACGTGACTGCCCAGATATCGGTGAATTCAAGCCCTGCGGCATGTTAGTTGCGCGCGCGGGTCCTCCATGGTCATTCAAACGTCGACGTTCCTCGCGCTCGTGAGCGCTCTCGCCGCCGGAACCGCGGGCGGCTATTACGCCTCGCAAAAGCAAGTGTTCGCCGGGCCGCCGCTGACCGCCGACCCTTCGAAGAACGTCGCGGCATCCGTCCCTTCGGCGATCGCCGCAGCGGCGAGCAGCTCGGCACCTGCCATCGCGGCGGCTCCTCCGCCGCCAGTCTGCGACGACACGTCGGGCACACCGGCGACGTGCCCACCGCCCGGCTACTCCGCCGAGGAAGGCGGCTGCGGCGCGCTGCCGACCAAGCGCTGCGGCGACTTCAAACAGACGATGAAACCCAAAGTCGCGGAGCGCGCCGTCGAGTGCTTGAACGCGCTCAAGTTCAACGAGCGTTGCGATCCGATGCGCCTCGCGCTGTGCGGCCACCTCGCGCTGATGCGAGCGTGCCCCGAGCCGGAGGCGGAGGCGGCGAATGCGATCACGACGCCCGGCGTCGTGACGACCACCTGCCAAACGATCCTCGAAGGGTGCCAAGGGACGGCGCTCGCGCCGACCACGCGCGACTGCCGTGCGACGCTCGCCGGAATGAGCGAGCTCGGTCGCACCAACATGGCTTCTTGCATGAAGACACACTGCTCCGACAAAGGCCTCTTCGGCTGCGAGGCGACGATCGCTGCTCCGTGATCACGCGCTTCGTCGCGCGCAGGACGAAGGCGCGAGGCGCGAGGTGCTCCGGCGCGATCAGCCCACGTGCTCCGCGAGACACAGCTCCGTCGAGATCCCGTAGAGGCCTGCGCCGTACGAGATGAACGCGAGCCACCGCAGCAGCTCGAGGTTCACGACGCCTTCCCCGGAAGCGCGCCGAGCTGCCTCATCATCCCGAGGTCGTCGCGCTCCGCCCAGTGCTCGACGATCTTGCCGCCGGCGAGATCCAGCGCATCGACGTCGTGCGCTGCCGCCTCGTCGTCGCGCCCGAGGAGCACCGCGAGATCACCCGCCGTGCGCACTGTCGGACCGAACCACGCGCAGAAGGCCGGCGCCCACACCGTCGGGTTCGTCACCGACTGCCCCTTCAAAAATTCGTAGAGCACCTCCGCGTGCTCGGTCCACCCGAGCAACACGGACACGTCGCCGAGCATGACGAGCACCGGCGGAATGTTCCGAATGGGGAGGCGCTCGACGAGCGCGTTCGTGCGTTGCATCGCGTCCGCCCGACGCCCCGACGCCGCCGCGACCCACGCCGCGAACGGGCGACCGCCGGGGCCCTGCTCCTTCGCGATGACCGTCTCGAGCGTGTCGAGCAACGCGCCGTCGCGACGCGCGTGCTCGATGCCGAAGAGGTGAATCTTCCCGTACGTGCTGTCCCCCATGCCCGCGCGCTCGAGCAACGCCATCGCTTCGCGCCCGAGACGCTCGCCGTCCGCGAAGCGACCGCTCATCACGGCGCGCGTCGCGCGAGCCATCGGGAGGCGCCATTGATAGTGCGGCTGCGGGAGCTCGGCGATGCGCGCCGCGAGCGCGTCCACCGCGGAGTCGGCGGCGACGACGTCCCCCTGATCGAGACCGCCGAGGATCGCCTGCGTGAGCGGCGTCAGCGCGACGACTTTCTTTCCGAGCTCCGCGGCGATGTCGGCCATCTCGAGGGCGAGGCGCTGCCGATCGACCGACGGTGAATCGAACGGGCTCGTCGCGCTCCACCATCGGAGCGCGTGCAGCAAGGCGTCGCGGTCGCCCGTGCGACGCGCCATCGCGAGCCCCTCGTTCGCGAGATCGAGCGGGTTCGGCTCGGTCGGCAGCGGCGTCGGGATCAGCGACGCGCCGTAGCGCGCGAGGACGCGCGCGCGGAGTGGCGAGTCGATCGTCGGGAGGGCGTCGAGCGCGTCGCGCAACAGCGCCACCATGACGTCGTCGCGACGCACCGCGAGGATCTCCGTGCCGTAGACGAGGGCGGCGCGCGCGAGCGACTCGGCGTCGCCGCGGTCCTTCGCGATCGCCGCTGCGCGCACGCACGCTTCTTTTCCTCCCGCATCGTCGCCGCTCAGGATCCGCGCTTCGCCGAGCGCGACGAGGAGATCGCAGCGACGCGCGTCGAGACCGCTCACAGATTCGACGGCAGCGAGCGCGCGCTCGAGGATTCGTTCGGCGTCCTCGAAGGCGAGCTTCGCGATCGCGCGGTCGGCGGCGGCGCGCGCGAGGTCGACCATTCGCGCGGGATCGCCCGCGGAGACGCCCTGGATCGCGTGGTGAGCGGCGGCGGCGATCGACGTCTCCGCGAGGCGCTCTCCGAGCGACCAATGCAGTCGCGCGCGCTCGTCGTCCGATAGACCGCGGTACAGCTCCTCGCCGAAGAGATCGCGATCGCGTCGCCTTGCGCGCGCCGGAGACGGAGCACCTCGCCGATGAAGAGCGGGTTCCCCTCGGTCAGGCGGTGCACCGCCGTCGCGTCTGCTCCGACCCACTTCGCGACGTCGGCCTCCGTGAGGCGCGCGAGTGGGACGCGCTCCGCTTCGCGCGCGATCTTCGCGAGCAGCTCGCCCGTCTCCGCGTGGAGACGCGCCTCGACGCGACGCGCATCCCACGCTCGGTCGCGCGCGTCGCGATCTCGTCGCAGAGGCGCGTCTTTCCGATCCCCGGCTCGCCCGACAAGACGAAGAGGCGCCCGCGCCCCGCCACCGCGTCGTCGAGCGCGCTCGTCGCCCGTCCGAGCTCTTCGTCACGCCCCACGAACATCGTCTTCATCCTCTACACGAGCAAGCACCGACGAGCGAGCGCACGCGCGAGCGTAGTCTCAGCTCGCGCGGATGTCGGCGAGGGCACCGCTGAACGCCGAGCTGTTGCCCAGGTCGCTTGCACTCTTCTGTCCGTTGGCCGCGAGCTCGTTGTCGCGAGCGCGGCGCAGCAGCAAGTCGGCGGTGCGCAGACCGGCGAACGCTTTCACGGCGAACGGAACGACGCCGACGTGCAGAAGTCGTCGGCGTCGAGGTCGACGAGGGTTCCTACGGCTCGAGATCGAACGAGACGTCGACCGTGCGTCCACTCCCGTCCTCCGCGGTCCCGCGCAGCGTGACGCGCTGCTTGCCGCGGACCCTCGGCGGCGCGTGGTACGTGCGGTCGATCTCGTCGAGCGCGGCGAACGAAGGCGCGACCTTCGGGATGTTGGCCTGCACGTAGTCGAGCCAGGCCTGGCGCGCGGCCTCCATTTCCCAAGGCCGCGCGTCGACGAGGCGCTTGTTGAGCGGCTCGAGACCCGTCAAAAACGCCTGCCGTCGTTCGGCGTGGGGCGCGCGCGCCGCGGCGTCTCCCATCGCTCCCGGACCCGCCACGATCTTCCACGTCATCGGGATCGTCGGCGACACGCCGTTGACCGCGGCGAACCCGTGATCGACGTCGAGCTTCAGATCCTTGCCGGGCCCGATCGTCGCCGGCAGAGGCTTCATCTTGAGCGCGATCGCCGGCGCGAGGAGGCGCAGCGCCACTGTGGTCGCGCGCCCGTCGCGATCGACGCCGCGCAACGTCACCGTCTCGTCGCGCGTGATCGTGTCCGGTGCTTTGTAGGTTGCGCGGACCGTGTCGAGCGTCTTCTGCACCCGCGATGCGTCGAGCTTCGCCGTGATCCTCGCGCGCGCCAGAACGCCTGTCTGCTGGCCGGCGTTCGCGCGGCACGGTCCTTTGCAAGCGGCGGCGTGAAGATCTTGGCGTTGCGCGAGGAGGAGCTTCTCCTTGTCGGCGAGGTTGGCAGCGTGCGCGCTCAGCGCGGCCGCGTGCACGGCTTCGAGCTTCGCGTCGCCGACGCTCCCGGGCCCACTGACGATCGTCCACGTCATCCCGGTCCCCAAGCCGACGAGCTGCGCCGCCTCGCCCGCGCGCATGCCCGCCGGATCGCCACCTTTGCCCGGGACCGGACTCTTCGGGATCTCGCGTCGAAACCCTCCCTTGATCGGCGGATCGTTCGTCACGTTCACGACGGTGCGTCGCGATCCATCCTTCGCGGTCACGATGATCTGATCGCGGCCGTGCGGGCTCCACCTCGGCGGGGTGTACTTCGCGCTCATCCCGTCGGGCGCGACGACGAGCGCGCCTTGCGTGAGCGCCGAGGCGTTCGCGTTCTTCCCCGCGCTCTCCAACGTGAACGTCGCCGCCTCGCTCGCGGTCACCATCGCGGGCCCGAGCGTGCCTTCCAAGATCTTCGCGCTGATCGGCTTCTGAAGATTGATGATCGCGGGGGCGCACGCGACCGCGTCGGGCTCCCACGCCATCGGCGCCATCGAGCCCGGCAAGAGCTTCGGCTCCGGCCCCGGAGTCACGCGTTGCAACGCGACGTTGA
>JAYVXB010000479.1:0-4825 GCA_043785585.1 Deltaproteobacteria bacterium
GTGCCGCGCGCGGATCGCGTCGTGGCGTCGTCCCTCGGCAGCTTCGCCTCGGGCCAAGCGCAGATGCTCCCCGTGCTCGAGGCCGCGCGCGACCTGCGCGACGTCCGCATGGCCGAAGCGATGGCAGCCGCACGCCTCGGCGCTTCGTGGGCACGCTTGCTCCGTGCGACGGGTGACCGCGGGGTCGCGCGAAATCTCTGACGGACTTTCCGAAGCACCGAGTTGGCGGTTCGCGATCGAGCCGATCGAATCGAAGACACCATTGCCATCACAAGCCGCCCAAGATTCGCAGCGGTGGTTCCGTTGGCCGCGCAAGTCCTGCGCGCGACCGCATGTCGTGCGTGTTCGAGCAGACAATCCTGCGAGCGCGCCTCTCACGGCGGACGAGGCTCTCGCGGTCGCGCGCCGATCTCCGTGTTTGGCGCGCCGAATGCAGCCTCGTGCATCATGCGGCTCTGTCGATCCACAATCGTCACCGTCGGCGCTTGCGTTCTCGTCGTGGCTTGCGCCGCCGCGACGCCCGGCGCGCAGCCGCACGACATGAGTGCGCCTCAGCACGCCGCCATGGCTGCAACCGAAGACGACGCCGCTCGGCGTCACGCGGCGTCGTACGATTCCGACGCTTCGGCTACGACCGCGCGGTGCATCCGAGGTTGCTGGATGTCGACGTCCAACCCCACGGCCGCGCACCTCGACGAAGTGAGGAGGCACGAGAAGATGGCCGCCGATCATCGCGCGGCATCGCAGGCGCTTCGCGACGCGGAGGCGCGGGCCTGCATCGGGCTTGCGGATGGCGACCGCGACATGAGCCCATTCGACCATCGCGAAGACATCGCGAGCGTTGGTCCGTTGACCGTGAATGTCCTGTCTTCAAAGGGACAATTCACGAGAACCGTCGGCGCGATCATCACGTTTCGCGCGCTTCCCGGGATGACCGCGCAATGGCTTCAGCGCATCGTCGACTGTCACCTCGCGAGGAACGCCGCACTCGGACACGACGTTCCGGCAATGGTCCATTGTCCCCTCGCCCTCAAGGACGTGACGGCGCGGGTCACACCGACCGATGCCGGATTCGCCATCGCGGTCCGCTCCGAGGACTCGGACACGGCAACCGAAATCCTGCGACGTGCCCGCGCGCTGATCGGGCACTGATGCCCATCGCGACTCTCGTGTCCGCGCACGTCCGCGACCTCATCGCGCGCTGGCGAGAGGACGGCGCCGCGACGTACCGCAGCTGGTTTCTCTGGGACGAACGCCTGAAGAACTTCCGCTCGATTCGTCGCGGGCTGCAGTGCGTGATCGCGGACGTCGAAGCGGGAACCTTTGGAACCGCATACAAGGGTTCGTCGCTCGAGACGGTCGTCGGTTCGATCGCAGAGCAGCGGCAGATGTTCAAGGGGGCTGATCACGCCTTCCAGTGGAAACCCAAGCTCCGCATTCCGGACATTTACGAGAATCGGGAGCACCAGCTCGCGTTCGGGCGGTTTCTGGACGCGTGCCTCTGCTGCACGGGCGAGGAAGGACTCCTCCGCGCAATACATCAGCTCGACGAGCGTCGCATCAAGGGGCTCGGACCGGCCGCCGCGAATCTCCTCTACTTCCTGCACCCGACGCTCGTCGCGCCTTTCAACACGGCGATCGTGAATGGCTACAACGCGCTAACCGGCGCGCGCGTGAAGCTCGGGAAGTGGGATGAGTACCTCGCGATGCGCAGCGGCATTCTTCGGATCAACGAGGAGCACCGCGCAGCGCTCTCGAACGACCTCGGCGCGATCGCGGGTCTGCTGTTCGACATCGGATCGCGTCGCTACGCTCCGCCGCCGCGCGACGACGACCCCGCGGCCGCAGCAGCGTGGCGCGAGGATCTCGAGCGGGTGCGCGCTGAGGCGGGCAGGGAACGGCACTTGGCCGACGCCGCGAAAGAGGGCGAGTGCACGCATACGGAGGTGCAGGGCTGGCTGCGCGATCTAGGGATCGCGCTCGGCTTCGACGTGTGGATTGCTTCCAACGATAGCGGCCGCGCGTTGGGCGCTGGACGCCTCGGCGACGGCTGCCTCAAGAGCCTCCCCCCGCAGCTTGCGGAGCTGCCTGGCGGGGAGTCGATCCGGCTCATCGACGTCCTCTGGCTCACGAGAGGCGCGTCGCGCGTCGAAGCCGCGTTCGAGGTCGAGCACACCACGTCGATTCACTCTGGAATCATGCGCATGCTGGATCTCGCGCTCGAAGCGCCGGTGCCTGTGCGCGGGCTATTCCTCGTCGCGCCGGACAACCGTGAAGAGCAGGTTAGAGCGCAGCTGCGCCGTCCCGCGTTCCGACGCATTCACGATCTTGCGGTGCGCTTTCTGCCATATGGCGAGCTCGAACGACACCGCGAGTCGATGTCCCGCTTCGGTTCCGGGCTCCGCGCGATCGAAGCGGTTGCGCGCACGTTGGTGTGATCGAGTGCGGCGGAGAGGACTCAGATGAGGCGGAGGCGCATCGCTCGATACTTTGAATTCGGCATCGTGCTCGGCGTGCTGGCGTCGAGTGCTGCGAGCCTCGCCCACGAGGCCGATGCTCCTTTCTCAGGCGCGATCCACGACCCTCTCGAGCTTCACCACGCGCACATCGAGAACGAACAGCGCCTGAATACGGCAGCCGTTCGCATGCCGCCCAGCGCGGACGGGGTCAGACGTTTTGGTTTCCAGTCAGAGCTCGAGATGGCGTGGTCCGATCCGACGTTCCGTTTCGGATTCGAGGTGTTCGTCCCCTTCATGAACGTCCCGACGCCCGCGGGTGATCGACGCGCCACAGGAGTCGGCGACATCGAGCTCCGCCCGATCAAGCTCGCGCTTTGGATGGAACGCGAGTTTGTCGTCTCGATTGCGACGGGCGTCCTGCTTCCGACCGGAAGCCGCGAGCGGGGTCTCGGAAACGGCAACACGGCGGTCGCCGAATACCTCTTGGTGGATCGGGCGATCGGCATTGGTTCCTGGGCGTCAATGGCGCGGTTAGAATCAACGTGCTTGGGGAGCGGGGCGTCGCATTCGAGTCGGGCATCGTCGGGTCGTATTCGTTCATCGCGGGAACCGGCGCCCATGGTGCCCCCGCTGCGCCCGCGCAGTCGCTCGTGTTCTCGCCGTCGATCGAGGTCATCGCCGATACAACGTCACACGGGACAACGATGCGCGTCCTACCGGGTCTGGCGTTCTGGTGGCCGCGGAGCGGTTGGCAGCTTCGCGTGGGCGTAGCAAAACCGGTAGTCGGTGGAAACGAAGGGGACTGGATGTTCCTCCTCCAGATCGGAAATCATCGTCGATGGACACGCCTATTCGACGCGACGGCCGGCGAGCCGTCCGCCATGGGCGCAGGACACTAACCCAGGATCGCGCGGCGGCTGCGCGCCCATGACGCACGCCGCCGCGGTGGCGCTCGAGCGCGTAATGTTCATGTCCGTTGTGCGACCGGCCGCATGAGCGTCATACGGCGACCGCGCGAATGACAAATGTCATCACCCGAAGCCAATGACGGCGGACGCTGTTGCTCGGACGACGTCGGGGACCTATGTCTTGTCGAGATGCGCCGCGCGTTCGCACGAACGGAGACCAAACTCGCGAGCCTCACGTTCCAGGTGCTCGTCGCCGCGCTGCTCGTCGTCGCGCTCTTGCGCGGGGGCAGCAGCTACTTCGTGTGCCCCGCGATGGGGGCCGTCTCGTCGGCGCCGTGCTGCGAGCACTGCGACGCGGCGGGTGACGAGCAGGCGCCGGCCGCCAATCGCGCACCGTGCTGCGCGCACGAACGTGTGCGCTTCCTGCCGTCGGCGACGGCCGCGAGTGGAATCGACGTACCCGACGCGCCGCTGATCGCGACGATCGTCTCCGTGTCGTTCGACGTGCTGGCGCCCACGCGCGCGCTCGAACGCGACCGTGCACACGGGCGGACGACGATGCCTCCAAACGACACGCGTGCACCTCGCTCGATGGTGTTCCTCCTGTGAGCTCGCCGCGGAGCCGCATGGCTCCGCGATTCGCCGCCGGCACAAGGAGGCCGCGAGCGGCCCGTGCGTACCCGCGTGCAGGCGAGATGCAGAATAGAGGAGGTGTCGAATGAACACACGAATGGGAGTCGTACTTGCGATCGCCGCGCTCGTCGGCGCCGCGGGCTGCACGAAGAACGGCGGCGCGACGGCGAAGGTCAAGGCCGACGAAAAGGGCTACACGCCTTCGACCGTGACGATCGCGAAGGGGTTGCCCGCGACGATAGAGTTCACGCGCACGAGCGACAAAACGTGCGCACGCGAGGTCGTCTTCCCCGATCTGAACATCAAGAAAGAGCTGCCGCTCGACACGCCCGTGACGGTGACACTGCCGCCGGGAGAGGCCAAGACGTACTCGTTTCAGTGCGGCATGGCGATGTACAAAGGAAGCGTCGTCGTGCAGTGAACGGCAGGACGATCGTTTTCGTAAACGCGGGACGTCGCGCATCGTGCGCGCCGTCGTCGTGACAAAAAGGAGAATGCGAATTGAAGTTACTCAACCAAGTCAAACCGAAGAAGCTGCGCGTCGAAACGACGACGCAGAAGCTGCGCAAGGGAGGACATTGCGGCCACGTGTCGCGAGCCCGCCATTGCGGTCACCTGACCCACTGCGGCCACAGCGCGCCCTGAGCGCGCGACCGCGGAAGGTCACTGCTCCCTCTCGCTCAGGCGAGAGGGGGCCCTTCTTTTGCGCGGAGCAACGAGATGCCGCCAATCGCGGATGTCATCGTCGTCGGGGCGGGACCCGCAGGATGCATCGCCGCGGAGCGCCTTCGTTCGCGCGGACTGAGTGTCGTGCACCTCGAAGCG
>JAYVXB010000480.1:0-14914 GCA_043785585.1 Deltaproteobacteria bacterium
ATCTTGGAGGGGCGTCCGCTCGGCGGCGTCGGTGGCGGCGGTGGCGTGTCTCACGGCGAGCTGTCTCGGCCTCGGGCCGGGGACCGATCCGCTCGCACGCTTGGCCTGTCCGGAGCTCGGCGGCGGCGCGCTCGGCGGGCGCTTTACCGCGGACCTGAAGGCGAACGCGACGATCGCTGCGTTCGTGCAAGCTTCGGCGGATTTGCGGGACGTCACGATGCGCATGGAGGCCGACGTCACCGCCGCATGCCACCGCATCGGGGCCGATCTCGGCGTGCCCGCCGAGAGCATGGCGGCGCAGCCCGGCACCGGCGGCGCGGTGAAGGGGGCCTGCGACGCGGCGCTCGCGCGGATCGACGCGATCTTGAAGGCGGGCGTGAGCGCGCAAGTGAAGATGACGTTCACGCCGCCGGAGTGCAGGGTCGAAGCGAACGCGTACGCGAGCTGCGCGGGGCAGTGCCAGGTGAACGTCGATCCCGGCTACATCGAAGCGCACTGCGCCCCGGGGCAACTTAGCGGCCACTGCGAAGGTACGTGCCAAGGCCGATGCGAAGGGACATGCGCCGGCCAATGCAACGGCGAATGCTCGGCGACGAACGCGCAAGGGCAGTGCCAGGGCATGTGCAAGGGCGAGTGCCACGGCACTTGCTCGGCGACGTGCCACGCGAAATGCGAGGGCCACTGGAAGGCGCCGCGCTGCGAGGTGAGCGGCCGCGAGCCGAGCGTCGACGCGAAGTGCCAGGCCTCGTGCAAAGCGCACGCGGAGGTCAGCGCGCAATGCACGCCGGGCCAAGTGAAGATCCAAGCGTCGACCAACGTGGGCGACATGGCGAAGCTCGTCGCGACCCTCGAGAAGAACCTCCCGATCCTGATCCTCGCGGAGATCGGCTACGGCGAGCGACTCGTCGGCGACGTGAAGGTGCTCGTCGAGGTGAGCGGTGATCTCGCGCAGGTCATCGGCGACGCGGGGGCGCACGCCGCCGCGTGCATCTCGGCGGCGGGAGCGGAGATCCTGCAGGCGCAAGCGTCGATCCGCGTGAGCGTGAGCGTCAGCGCGAGCGTGAGCGGGCGCGTGTCGGGCAAGGCTGGATGACCGAGGAACGATCGAGCCGTCGCGGCGTCGCGGCGTCCGTCACCCAGCCGCCCATGATGCCGTAGGGCTTCGCGCCGAACGCGGAGAGGCGCGCATCGACCGCTGGCGAAGCTGATTTCGTCCCTCGCGTGGCAAGCGATACGAGCCCGAAGAATATGTATACATATGTGACGTAAAGTTATACGAACAGTATGTAAATATTTGACATCATGAACGTAAAATACGACGCACTAGATGAAAACTAGAGCATGACGTATGTCTATGATTAGCGAAATGGATGTCACGGATGGCGAGTAAGAAGTTACCCTCGACGTCATCTACGTATAATCCTACGTCGAGACGGAGTGGCGACAACGGAATCAGCGACGCGCGGGCCGCCGAGATCGAGACGCTGGTTCGTGATCTCATGACCGAGCTCGCGCCGAGCCTCGTTCGCTTGAAGCCGGACAAGCGTCGCGGAATGCTTCGGATGCCGCCGCAGAGCCGCGCCGTGATGAAGCTCGTGATCCAGCTGGCGCGGGCGCGGGGAATCGTGGTCGAGCGGGCGGGGAAGGCGCGCGTGGAAGAGGCGGCGAGCTTGGCCTCGAGGCTGGCAGGGCCGGTCGGGGCGCTCGAGCATTTGCGGCAGGGGATGCAGGACACGATGCGCGTCGCGGAGGCGGACGCGTGGGGGGAGACGACGGCGCTGTATACGGCGCTCGTGAGCATCGCGAAGTACGATGCGCAGCTCGGACTGAGCCTCGCGCCGGCGCGGGAGTTCTTCAAGAAGCGGCGGAGGGGGAAGGGCGGGGCGAAGTAGGTCGAGGTCGCGGTCGCGGTCGCGGTCGAGGTCGAGGTCGAGGTCGAGGTCGAGGTCGCGGTCGAGGCCGTCGAATGCCCCCTCGCTGCAGGGCGTTGTAGGCACGGGTCCGCCGTCCCTGTTGCACCCGCCAGGCCCCCCCTCTACGGAACCGTCCCAACGATGAAACCTTCCCGCGTCTTCGCCGTCGCTTCGCTCTCCGCCATCGTCTTCATCGCCGCCTGCCTCCCCGGCGCCCGCGCCCCGCAGATCACCCCGACGCGCTCTCTCGAGCTCGGCGGCGAAGGCGGCGGCAGCGCCAGCACCAAAGCCTTCGGCGTCGTCTTCGCGTCCCCGAAAGGCGCGACGGTCGATCCGAGCGAAGTCACCGTCGTCTTCAACCGCCCGATGCGCCCGCTCGATCTCGCCGATCAAGAAGCGCCGAGCCCCGCGACGATCGTCATCAAGGGAACGCAGACCGCGCCGCGCGGCGCGTGGCGCTGGATGGGCACGAGCGCGATCATCTTCGCGCCCGATCCGCGCCTCCCGCGCGCGACCGAGTACGCGGTCACCGTCCCGGGTGGCACGCGGGCGCTCGACGGATCGACGCTCCCCGTGCCGTACACGTTCACGTTCGCGACGTCGCGCCCGCACGTCGCGCGCGTCGAGCCGAGCGACGGCGAGACGCACCTCGTCCCGACGGCGAGCTTCGACGTGCGCTTCGATCAACCGGTCGACACGCGCGAGGTGGAGCGCGCGGTGCGCGTCGTCGTCGGCGAAGCGAAGGCGACGAAGGCCGCGCCGTTCAAGGCGTCGTGGCCGCAAGCCGACAACAAGATGCTCGTTCGGATCGCGCCGCTCGCGCCGCTCCCGCTCGACACGCCGGTCGTCCTCGAATTCGATCCGTCGCTGCACGGCATCGAGGGTCCGCTCGCGATCGGCAAGGCCGAGCCGATTCACTACCGGACCTACGGCCCGCTCGTCGTGAAGAACATCGACTGCTCGCGCGAGACTCCGCAGTCGCGCTGCATCCCCGGAGCGTCGGCGCGCGTCGAGCTGTCGAACCGCGCGCCGATGAAGGACGTCCTCGCGCACGTGCGCGTCGAGCCGAAGACGAAGCTCGACTGGGGCGCGCCTCCCGGCGACGACGACAAGCGCATGCACGTCAGCATTCCGGCGCGGATGCGGCCCGCGCGGTCGTACCGGATCCTCGTGACGGCGGGGCTGAAGGACGAGTACGGGCAAGTGCTCGCGCGCGACGCGTCGTTCACGCTCGAGACCGACGATCTCCCGCCGGCGGCGGAGATCGGTCTCGAGGGGGAAATCTTCGAGCCGACGAAGGGCGGGAAGAAGCGCGAGATCCCGATCACATCGGTGAACCTCGACACGTACGAGCTCGTGCGCGCGACGCTCGACGTCCAGGCGCTCGCCGACTTCGTGCTTGCCGACACGTCGCGCGAGCGGCCGTCGCAGAAGTTCGATCGCGCGCGCCACGTCGCGGGCGGCAGCTACGCCGAGGTCAAGTCGAACGCGAGCAAGAACGTCGACTACGTCCGCTCGTTCGGCGTCGACGATCTCGTCGGCGCGAAGGGGCGCGGCGCGGCGCTCCTCGGCATTCGCTACGTCGACAAGCGCGGGCGCGTCGACGCCGACACGCGCGTCGTGTCGGTGACCGACCTCGCGATCACCGGGAAGATGAGCCGCTTCGGGAGCCTCGTCTGGGTGAGCCGACTGTCCGACGGCAAGCCGGTCGGCGGCGCGACCGTCGCCATCGTCGGCAGAGACGGCGAGCGCTTCGCGACGAAGACCGACGCGACCGGCCTCGCGACGATCCCGACCGCGCAATACAACCCCGTCCTCGAGAACGGGAACGTCGACCACGCGACGATGATCGTGGCGCGCACCGACGCCGACTGGAGCTACCGCCGCGTCTCCGAGATGCTGAGTCCATGGCGCTACGGCGTCGGGAGCGATCCCGCGGGCCGGATGCCGCCGCTCGGGATGCTCTTCACCGAGCGCGGGATCTACCGGCCAGGTGAGACCGTGCGCGCGAAGCTCATCTTCCGGAAGCCGACGCCGCGCGGGACCGAGACGCCGGTCGGACGCGAGATCGCGGTCGAGGCGTTCGACGGGAACGGCGACAAGTTCTTCACCGCGAAGACGAAGCTCGACGCGTTCGGCGAAGCGGCGGTCGACGTCGCGGTGCCGGCGACGGCGCGCCTCGGCACGGGCGAGATCCGCGGCGAGATGATCGACGCCACGAAGAAGGAGGCCGAGCCGGAGCGCGCGGCGACGGCGTCGTTCCAGCTAGCGGCGTACAAGCCGGCGGAGTTCAAGGTCGCGGTCGAGCCGGATCATTCGTCGTACGTGCGCGGCGACAAGGCGACCTTCGCGGTGCGCGGCGACTACTTGTTCGGCGCGCCGATGAGCGGCGGCGCGGTCCGGTACACGGCGACGCGCGGCGCGGGATCGTTCAACCCGCCGGGCGCCGAAGAGATGGTCGTCGACGACGACGCGTTCTCGTTCGATTTGCCCGACACGAGCGAGCGCGGCTCGCGCTTCCAACAAGGGAGCGGCGCGCTGGATCCGAAGGGGAGCTTCGCGGCGTCGCTCGCGCTCGCGCTGCCGCACCAGCGCGGGACCGAGGTCGTCAGCTTCGAAGCGGAGATCGAGGACGTCGCGCGCCAGACGATCGCGTCGCGCGCGAGCGTCATCGTTCACCCCGGCGAGTTCTACGTCGCGATGAAGCCGCCGAAGGACTTGTTCTCGTCGAAGGGGACGGCGCTCGAGCCGGAGATCCTGACGATCGAGCCGAGCGGGAAGGTGCGCGCGGGCGTCGCGGTGAAGATCGAGCTCGTGCGACGGACGTGGCAGTCGGTCGTCGAGGCGAGCGGCGAGTACGGGCGGCACTACGAGTCGAAGCCGATCGACAAGACCGTGGCGGTCTGTGACTTCAAAACGAGCGCGACGCCGTCGAGCTGCAAGCTGACCTTGCCGGACGTCGGGTATTTCTTGCTGCACGCGACGTCGAAGGATCCACGCGGGAACACGGTCTCGTCGAGTACGTCGGTGTACGGGATCGGCGCGGGCGAGAGCGCGGGGTGGATGATGAGCGACTCGACGCGCGTCGATCTCGTGACCGACAAGAAGTCGTACGAGATCGGCGACACCGCGAAGATCCTCGTGAAGAGCCCCTTTCGCGACGCCGAGGCGCTCGTGACGGTCGAGCGCGCCGGCATCTACACGCAGCAGCGCGTCTCGCTCGCGGGCGCCACGCCGACGATCTCCGTGCCGATCACCGACGAGATGCGCCCGAACGCGTTCGTCGCGGTGCACCTCGTGCGAGGGCGAACGAAGGCGCAGCCCGCGAAGGGGCACGACGTCGGCGCGCCGGCATTCGCGCTCGGGTACGCCGAGCTGAAGATCAATCCGGAAGCGCGGCGGCTCAAGGTCGCGGTCGCGCCGTCGAAGAAGGAGCTGCGTCCGGGCGAGATGGTCGAGGTCGATCTCACGGTGACCGATCGCGCGGGGAAGGGGACGAAAAGCGAGGTGACGTTCTTCGCAGTCGACGAAGGCGTCTTGATGTTGACCGGCTACCGCACGCCGGACCCGCTGCCGACGTTCTCGTCGCCGCGACAGCTCAACGTCTTCGCGCTCGAGAGCCGCGTCGATCTCGCGCGCGTCTTCGTCACGTCGCTCGGCGGATCGGGCGCGGACAAAGGCGACGAAGGCGGGGGCGGCGGCGGGATGCGCGCCGACTTCCGCGCGACCGCGCACTTCGAGCCGTCGATCGTGACGGCGGCGGACGGGAAGGCGCACGTCCGCTTCAAGCTTCCGGACAACTTGACGACGTACCGCTTGATGGCGGTCGCGGCGGGCGAGGACGATCGGTTCGGGTTCGGTGACGCGCAGATCGTCGCGAGCCGACCGCTGATGGCGCGCCCAGCGTTGCCGCGGTTTCTGCGCGCGGGCGACGCGATGGATGCGGGGATCGTCGTGTCGTCGAAGGGGATGCCCGCGACGCAGGTCGAGGTGTCGCTCGCGGCGACGGGCGCGAAGATCGACGGCGACGCGAAGCGCATCATCCAGCTCCCGGCGAATTCGAGCGTCGAGGTGCGTTGGGCGATCGCGACGCCGGACGTCGGCGCCGCGAAGCTCACGTTCAAAGTGTCGGGCGGCGGCGAGAGCGACACGGTGCAAGTGACGCGCGACGTGAAGGTGCCGCTGTCGCTCGAAGCGGTCGCGCTCTACGGCGAGACGACGGAGGCAGCCGCGGAGAAGATCGGCGACTTGAAGGCGATGCGGAGCGACGTCGGGCAGCTCGACATCCGCGTCGCATCGACCGCGCTCGTCGGCCTCGCGGACGGCGCGGAGCAGCTCATCGAGTACCCGTATGGATGCACGGAGCAGCTCACGAGCCGTCTCGTTCCGCTCGTGCCGCTGCGCGAGCTCGCGAAGGAGTTCAAGATCCCGCTGCCGGCGAAGGTCGACACGGCGGTCGACGAAGCGATCGCGAAGATCCTTTTGAACCAACGGCCCGACGGTAGCTTCGGGTATTGGCCCGACTCGATGTACGGCAACACGTGGGTCACGGCGTACGCGCTCTGGGGCCTCGAAGTATCGCGCGCTGCGGGGCGGCGCGTTCCGGACGACGTCATCGATCGCGCGGTCTCATACCTGCGGAAGGAGCTCGCGTCGCCGAAGATCGATCAGGAGATCGGCCTCGTCGATCGCGCGTTCATCCTCGACGTCCTCGCGGTCGGCGGAAAGGCGGACCCCGGGTACTCGACGCAGCTCTACGACAAACGCGACAAGCTCCCGCTCTTCGCCCGCGCGCTCCTCGCGCACGCGATGGCGATCGCGAAGATGGATCGAAAGCTCGTCGACGAGCTGCTCCGTGACGTCGAGTCGCACCTCCGCGTGACGCCGTCCGGCGCGACCGTCGTCGAGAACCTCGGTGACAAGTACGCGGTGCTCCTCGACTCGGAGGCGCGCACGACGGCGATGGTCCTTCGCGCGATCGTCGCGATCGAGCCGAAGCACCCGCTCGCGGGGCGCCTCGCGCGCGGGCTCTTGTCGATGCGAATCGGCGGTCGATGGAAGTCGACGCAAGAGGCGGCGTGGTCGCTCCTCGCGCTCGACGACTTCCGCCGGACGGGCGAGGCGAACGCGCCGGACTTCGACGCGGCGGTCTACATGGGGCAGGCGCAGATCTTCAAGGCGCCGTTCCACGACCGCGCGCAGCTCGAAGCGACGACGAGCGTTCCGGCGGCGAAGCTCTTCGAAGGGCAGGGGGCGGGCGGCGCGACGCTCGCGTTCCAGGTGCAGGGCAAAGGGAAGCTCTACTACGAGGCGCGCCTTCGCTACGCGAAGCGCGAGCTGCCGACGACGGGGCTCGATCGCGGGTTCTACGTTCGGAAGCTGGTGCGAGCGGTGACGCCGGAGGGGCTGAAAGACGCGCTCGCGACGTTGCCGGCGATGTCCGCGACGTTCGTGCGCGGCGGCGACCTCGTGCTCGTCGATCTGATCGTCGTGACGCCGGATCCGCGCGAGCAGGTGGTCATCGAGGATCCGCTCCCCGCGGGGCTCGAGGCGGTGCAAGCGAGCCTCGCGACGTCGACGCAGTCGCTCGACGTCGCGGAGAGCGGCGGCGAAGGCGACGAAGCGGACGAGGAGCGATCGGACGATGACGCACGCGCGACGGGACGCGCGTACGGACGCGCCTGGTACCACCGCGAGATCCACGACGACAAGGTGCTGACGTTCGTCGAGCACATGCCGGCCGGGATGTTCCACTACCGGTACCTCGCGCGGGCGACGACGTTCGGGAAGTTCGTGGTGCCACCGACCCGTGCCGAGTGCATGTACGAGCCGGCGCTCTTCGGACGAACCGCGGCGACGATTTTCGAGGTGAAGGCGAAGTGAGACGTCGCGCGCTCCTCCTCTGGCGATCGCCGCGATCGCGTCGCGCTCTGCGGGCCCTCCTCGGGCTCGCGCTCGCGCCGATCGTCGCGCTCGTCGTCGCCGCGGCGTTCACGCCGTTGCCGGCGGAGCTGCGCGAAGGGGCCGCGCGTTCGCAGTCGACCCGGTACCTCGATCGCGACGGTGGACTGCTTCGCGAAGTGCGCGCGGACGACGCGACGCGCGCGCGGTGGATTGCGCTCGATGAGGTCGGAGAGAACGCCGTCAAGGCGATGCTCGCGGCGGAGGATCGGCGCTTTCCGTCGCACCCAGGTGTCGATCCGCTCGCGGTCGCGCGCGCAGCCGCGTCATCGCTCTGGCATCGACGCATCGTGTCCGGCGCGTCGACGCTCTCGATGCAGCTCGCTCGCCTGGTGCGTCCGCACCGCCGCGATCTCTTCGGCAAGCTCGGCGAGATGGCGCTCGCGCTACGCATCGAAGCGTCGCTGTCGAAGGACCGGATCCTCGAAGAATACGTGAACCGAGCGCCGTTCGGGCCTGGGCTAAGGGGAATGGAGGCGGCGAGCCGCTTCTACTTGGACAAGCCGACCAAGGATCTGTCGCTCGCGGAGGCGGCGTCGCTCGCGGCGCTCCCACGTGGGCCGGCGGTGTACGCGATGACGAAGCATCCGGAGCGCGTCGTGCGAAGGCGCGATCGGATCCTCGATCGGATGCGAAGCGCGGGGTGGATTTCGGCGGAGGAGGCGGAGTCGGCGAAGCAGGAGCCGCTCACCGTGCGCGCGGGGAAGGGGAGCTTCGGCGCGCCGCACCTGATCGCGTCGCTCACGGCCGACAGGCGCGCCGGCGGCGTCGTGCACACGACCATTCAGCGTGGTCTCCAAGGCGAGATCGAGCAGGCGACGCGTGCGACGCTTCGTCCCCTCGCGCGCCGGCACGTCACCGCGGCGTCGGTCGTGGTGATCGACAACGCGACCGGCGGCATCCTCGCGTACGTCGGCTCGCCCGACTTCGACGACGCAAGGCACGGCGGGCAGAACGACGGCGTACGCGCACACCGACAGCCGGGATCGACACTCAAGCCGTTCGTGTACGGCCTTGCGATCGAGCGCCTCGGTTTCACGCCCGCGACGCTGCTCCCGGACATCGAGCTCGTGCTTCCGGTCGCATCGGGCGTCTACGCGCCGAAGAACTACGACGAGCGTTTCCACGGCCCGGTGCGCCTGCGCGACGCGCTCGCGAGCTCGCTCAACGTCCCCGCGGTATGGACCACGAACGAACTGGGCGTCGCGCCGTTGCTCGAACGCCTGCGCGCGCTCGGCTTCGCATCGCTCGGCGAGGAAGCGGAGTGGTACGGCCCCGCGCTCGCGCTCGGCGATGGCGAGGTGACGCTCCTCGAGCTGGCGAACGCGTACGCGACGATCGCGCGCGGCGGCGTATGGCGGGAGACGCGCGCGGTGAAGGACGATGGCGCGCGCGAGGCGGACCGTCGAGTGATGCCGGTCGACGTCGCGGCGACGCTGACGGACGTCCTCGCGGACAAGGGTGCGCGCGTCGCGGCGTTCGGCGAAGGGAGCGCGCTCGAGCTGCCGTTCGAGGTCGCGGCGAAGACCGGTACGTCGAAGGGCTTCCGTGACAATTGGACGGTGGGGTTCACGCGCGCGGTGACGGTCGCGGTGTGGGTCGGGAACTTCGACGGGAGCTCGATGGAAGGGGTGAGCGGGATTACCGGCGCGGCGCCGCTCTTCCGCGCCGTGATGGAAGCGGCGATGCGCGGTCGCCCGGACGCTGCACCTGCATCGATGCGCCTCGCAAGCACAGACGGCTTCACCCGCGTCGACATCTGCCCGCTCTCCGGCGGCCGCACGACGCACGCCTGCGGCCACGTCGTCCACGAGTGGATCCCGTCGGCAAAGGTCGCCGATTTGCGAACGTGCGCCATGCACGAAACGCTGAGCGTCGACGTCCGGAACGGCCTCCGCGCAGGGCGCGGATGCCCGAGCGCGTTCATCGCCGAGCGTTCCTTCGAGCGCTTCGACGCGCCGTTCACGTCGTGGGCCGCCGGCGCGCGCCGCGACGTCGCCCCCGACGCGTTCTCGTTGCTCTGCCCCGCGACCCGCGACGACGCCCGCGCGTCCGCCGGCCCGCTCCGCATCGGCTACCCGCGCGACGGCGCGCGCTTCCTCGTCGATCCCGATCGCCCGCGCAGCGACCAAGCCCTCGCGATCCGCGTCGACGCCCCGCCCGGCGCGAACAGCGTCGAGGTGCGGATCGACGGCCGGTTCCTCGCGCGTGTTGGCGCGCCGTTCGTCGCGACGTGGTCGATCGCGCCGGGCGATCATGTACTGACCGCGGAGGCGCGCGGCCTCGAGCCGAGCGAGCCGGTTCACGTCCGCGTGGAGTAGCTCCAGCGCAACGCGCTTCGACGTCGAGCGCCGCTGAGCGCCCGCCCGTCAGCTCCCGATGCCGAGCTTCGCGCGCAGCTCGCCGTACGCGTCGCTGACGCTGAACGCGATGATGTCTTTCGCTTCGGCCGTCCGACCGATCCACGTCGCCCGCTCTTTCGGATCCGACGGAGCACCCCGCGCGCTCCCCTGGCTCAACGCGATCGCATCGAGCGCCGCGTTCGGATCGCCGACCACCAGCAGCGCTGCGCGGTTCGCCCAAGCGACCGCCGTCGCGCCGTACGTTCCACCCGACGTCCCGAGCGAGCCCGCGACCTCGAGCGCCATCATCCCGACGTCCGCGTCGAGGTTGCGCGGCAACGCCGCTTGCACGCGCCGCCCCATCTCGGCGAGAGCGTTCGCGTTGATCCCTTGCGGCTTCCAACTCGGATTGAAAATCTGAAGCCACGCGCCGATGAGCACGGCGAGATCCGCGGAGGGGAGCCGCGCGAGCGCCGACGCGCGCGCTTGCACGAGCTTCAGCGCGCGCACGATGAGAAACTGCCGCGCCGCGACGCGATCCGTCGCGAGGAGCCCCTCGCCGATCACGAGCGCCGGCTGCGCCGACCCCGCCGGCAGGCAACCGGTCCCGACGTGCGGCGACACGTAGACCTGGACGGCGCCCATGCCGATCGCGTTCGCGATTTGCCCCGCGAGCTGTCCGACGTGCGCGGCGTTCGGCGGCAGCGCCGTCGCCTTCAGCGAGCGCAGATCGAGCGGCATCGCCGCGTCGAGCGCGTCGCCCGTCCGCGCGAGCAGCGCGCGAAACGCGGGGGTCAACGTCTCGGGCGCGAGCATGTCGTCGAGCCGCGGATCGAGCCCGCGCGCGTCGGCGCCGCGGATGTCCGCAGATCGACCTTCGAACGCCGCGAGCGTCGCGCCTACGATTCGCGCCGCGTCTTTCTTCCCGCGCAGATCGTAAACGGTCTGCATCACCTCGAAGAGCGCCGGCACGAACCGGCCCGCCGCGAACGCGCGACGCGCGTCGCTCGACACGCGATCGAGCAGGATGTTCACCGCGGGGAGCTGCTTGTGCCGCGTATAGAAATCGACGAGCGCGCGGAGCACGACGACATCCGTCGGCAGCTCGCGCCGCGCCGTCTCGAGCGCCTGCTCCGCCTTGCGGTTCTCGTGGCCCGTCGACTCGTAGATCGACGACAGCTCGATGAGGCGCTTGCGGCGATCTTCGGGTGCCGTCGCCTTCGTGATGAGCTCTTGCTGCAGCTCGACGGCGCGCGAGGAGTCGTTCTGGTGGCGATACACCTGGACGAGCTGCTCCATCGTCGAGATGTCGTCGGGCGCGCGTTTGAGGACCTCTTTGAGGGCGACCTCGGCGCGCGCGTAGTTCGGCGCGTGCTTCGCGTAGAGCTCGCCGAGGCGCGCGTAGACGGCGCGCTGCTCGTCGGGCGTCGGGAGCAATCGCGCGAGCCGGACCCACGCCTGCTCCGCCGCTTCCCAGTCCTTCTCGCGCGCGCAGAGATCGGCGAGCGCCGACAGCGCGCCCGGATCGTCCGGCTTCCCCTCGAGCGCGGACTCGAACGCCGCGCGTGCGCCCGCGTAGTCCTCGACCTCCGTGAGGACGCGCCCCTGATCGACGAGCAGCCCGATGCGCTCCGCGGGATCGGTCACCTTCGCGATGCGTCGCTCGAGGAGTGACGCGAGCTCGCCCGACGACTTGCGCGCGGCGTACTGCGCCGACAATCGCTGGAACGTGTCTTCGAACGAGACGTCGATCGCCGCGGTCTGCTCGAGCGCGATGACGCCGCGATCGTCGTCCTTGACCTCGTCGAGCCAGAAGCGGCCCGCGTCGTACCACGCGAGGAGCTGGTGCTCGGGGACGACGCTCGTGCGCGCGAGACTCTCGCACGCTTCGGCGGCGCCGCGCGCGTCGCCCGCGCGCTGACGCACGTCCGCGAGCTGGCCCCACGTCACGACGTCTCCCGGATCCTCCATCGCCGCGCGCTCGAACAGCTCGCGCGCACGCGGCAGATCCTCGAGGCGCGCCGCGGCCTCGCCGGCGCGAACGAGCAGCACGGCGAGCTCCGTCGGACGCGTCGAGCGCTCGAGGATCTTCTCGGTCATCGCGAGGAACGTCGCGTCGTCGGAGTGCGCACGAGCGTGCGCCTGCATCATTCGAAGCGCCCAGAGTGTCGGCTCGGGCTGCGCGGCGGCGAGCTCGACGAGCTCGCGCGTGGACTCCCAGTCGCCCGTCGCGCCGCGGAGGCGAAGGCGCGCGGCGAGCCACGCGTGCGCCGCCGCCTCGGTGTCGTTCGAGGGGGCGAGCACCTTCGCGATCGCGGTCGCGATCGTCTCGAGCTCGTCGTCGCGTCCTTCGCCGATGAGCGCGTGCTCGACGTAGCGGAGGCTGGGGACGTGCAGCGGAGTCTCTTCGAGGATCGATCGGTGCCAGAGCATCGCGCTCGCGGGATCGTCCCTCCCGAGCGCGTCGAGCACGGCTAGGCGCTCGTACGCTTCGCGTCGCGTGCGCGGATCCTCCGTCGACTTGGCGAGCCCGAGGAGCTCGTCGGCGAGGCGCGCGACTTGGCCGCCTTCGACCTCGGCGCGCTCGCGGGCGACCCTTCCCAGGCCCTCGCCGGACGCCGTCGCCGCCGCTTCGGACGCGCGCAGCGACGCGTCGCGATCCCCCGCGCGCTCGTACTCGTGCGCGGCCTCGAGGTAGAGGAGCGCGCGCGTGTCGCCGGTGGACTGTGAAGCGCGCGATTCGCGCCACGCGCCGCGATCGGTGAGCGGCTCGCTCGACATGCGCTCGTAGAGCTCGCGGAGCGCGACGTCGTTCGGACGCGCGCGGTGCGCCTCTTCGAGACGCTCGCTCGCGACGTCAGGCTCCTTGTCGGCGACGAGGAGCGCTTCGCGAACGGCGTCGAGACCCGACTCGAGCGGATCGTTGACCGCGGCGCGTCGCTCGCGCACCCAACGCAGCACGGCGTCGACGTCGCCGGCGCGGCGCGCGATGCGCTCGGCGAGGAACGACGCGATCGGGAGCGTAGGCGCCGCGCGGTGCGCGCGCTCGAGCAGCTCGGCGCGCGTCGCGTCGTCGAGCGCGGGACCGCCGTCGGTCGACTCGGCGCGCGCCACCGCTTCGAGCCGCGCGACGGCGCCGCGCGCTCCGTCGCCGAGCTCGTCGGCCAACGTGTTGAGCTCGATGGTCAGATCCGTAGACGGATCGAGCGCGGCCACCGCACGAAGCGTCGCCTCTGCGGCGGGATCGGCGGCGCGCGCGGCCTTGAAGGCGGCGAGCGCGCGCACGTTGTCGCCCGCGCGCTCGGCGACGACGGCGGCGGCGAGGTTGCGATCGCGTTGCGCCTCGGGGCCGTCGGAGCTCGACGCCCACGCGCCGAGCGCGTCGCTCACCTCGCCGAAGCGGCTGCCACGGATCGCGAGCTCGAGCGCGATCGCGCGCGCTTCGGGGGGCGCGCTCTCGCCGAACGAAGCGACCGCGGCTTCGATGTCGGCGTCCGGCGCGTGCGACGCGATGAGGCGCGCGAGGCGGACCTGACCGTGCGACGTCGTGCCGGCCGTGCGCGCGGCACGGGCGCGAATCGCGGCGTCAGGCGAGGCACTACCGCGCAGCGCGGGCGTGATCGCGCTGAGCGCGGCGGCGAGAGGGCGCATTCCGTCCGCGGCCACGAGCGCCTCGAGATCGCCCTCGTCTGCGGGCGCGTCGGGACGAACGAGCGTCGTGATGACGGCGCGCTCCGCCGGCGAGAACGTCTTGTCGCGCCCGATCGCCTTCTCCGCCAGCGGGCCCGTCCCAATCTCGATCGCGCGCGCGGCGAGGGCGCGACGCGCCAGATCCCCATCGTCGCCGGCGAGCGTGTCGAGGAGCTCTGCGGCATCGGTGCGCGACGCGATGCGTGTCGCTCCGAGCGCTGCCGCAAGCCACGCCGCGCCGCGCGCGAGCTCGGGCACGATGCGAAGCTCGGCGACGAGCGCCGACGCCGCGACGACGTCGCCCTTGTCGAGCGCGGTGCGCGCGCGCCGCAACGAATCGTTCGGGAGCGAATCGGGGAGCTGCGCTTGCGTCACTTCTTGCGACGCTGACGTCATCGGCGCCGATTTCTTCGCGTTCGGATCGGCGCGATCGACGCCGCGGAGCCGAAGCGCGGACGCGACCGCGGTCGCGATCGTCGACATCTCGGGCGCGTCCGGAAGGCGCAACGCGGCGCTCGCCGTCTCGCCCTTCGAGAGCGCTCTCGCGGCGCGGAGGAGCGGCGCGCGCGGATCGCTCGGCGCGATCCGGAACGCCTGCTCGAAGCGTTTGGCGGCTCCGTCGTCGTCGCCCGCGAGCCTCTGCGCGTCCGCCGCGAGGAGCGCGACGTGAACGCGCGCCGCGGGGGAAGGCGAGTGCTTCAGCTCGAGGTCGAGCGCCGCGAGGACCTCTCCCGAGTCGCGCGGCTCGGCGAGCAACGCGCGCGCCTGCCGATGCGACAGGACGACCGTCGGCGCGAGATCGCGCGCTTCGATCGCGAGCGCCGCGGCCGCTTCGGTCTCTCCGGCGATCGCGCGCAGCTCGCTCACCGCGAGGAGCCCACGCGCCCGCGTCCCCTTGTCGGACGCGGCGCGGGCCTCTGCCTCGAGCCAGTCGGCGCGCGACAGGAGCCCCGCGCGCATCGATCCGTCGAGCCACTCCGCCGCCGGCTTCTCGTCCGGCCAGCGTCG
>JAYVXB010000481.1:0-4823 GCA_043785585.1 Deltaproteobacteria bacterium
AGCGTGCTCTTCGAGACGAGCTACATCTCGCATCCGACCGAGGAGCAGCGCCTCGCGACCGACGACTATCGGCAACGACTCGCGGACGCGATCGTCAACGCGATCAAGGCGTATCGCGAAGGGCGCTGAGCCCTGCGGTGATTCGGTCCAGCGCCTCGCGCAACGCGACGAGATCCGCCCGCGGAATCGACGCCGACGCTCCTGCGCGAAGGGCGTCGTCACGGCGATCGGCGCGGTCGGAGACGACGACGACGCGGACGTGGCGTGTCGCGTCGACGTTGCGAAGCCGCTCGATCGCGTGCGCGTCCTCGATCCACGGCGCGTGCTCGATGACGAGCACGTCTGGATCGATCGCGACGAGCGACACGAGCGCTTCGACAGGATCCGCGACGGTGATCACGTCGAACCGGCGTGTGAGCGCGCGGCGCGACGCGAGCGTGGCCGCGTCGCCGACGACGCAGACGCGCGCGCGTTCCGACGTGAGCGCTTCGGGCACCGGGTTCGAGTACGCGCGAAGAAACTCGAGCACGTCGAGCCTGTGAAAGCGAAGATGGCGCCCCTCCGTGCGCGAGCAGGCGAGCTTCCCCTTGTCGGCCCAGTTGTGGATCGTCTTGATGTCGACGTGGCAGAGGCGCGCGACGTCGGCGGCGGTGAGCCGAGTCGCCGACGCTTTCATGCGGGGGCGTCTTCGGGGAGCCAGCGATTGCCGCGAAGCACGAAACGCGAGCGACCCGGGGCGCGCGACGTCGGCACCTCGTGCTCGCGATCGCCGGGCAACACGAGCGCCATCGTTTCGCCCGCCGCATCGATGTGAGGGACGAGGCGCGGGCAAATCGGATCGAGGCAGGCCTTCGCCGTCGACGCGATCGCCGTCGAGGCGTTCGCCTCGGTCGCAAGGAGCTCCAGCGTGCGGTGCGTCGGCGGTGCGAGCTGGACCTCTCCCGCCTCGAAGCGCCGAAGGACGTCGGCGGGGCGCGCCCAGAAGCTCGAGGTCGTCTCGGCGGCGTCGTGAAGACCGCGGGCGTCCGCGCCAACGGCCGCGAGGAAGAATCGCGCGTCGAACCGCCGCGATTCGGCGGTCGGCGTGATCCAACGCGCGAACGGATGGAGCGCGGCGAGGTCCAGGCGCAGTCCGCGGGCGCGCATCAGATCGAGCAGCGACCGCTCCTTCGTCGCGAGCTCGGCGCGGAGCGCGAGGAGCGCGTCGTGCTCGAGCGCTTTGCCTTCGAGCGGGAGGAGCGCCGCCTCTTCGAGCGTCTCGCGGCACGCGGCGATCGCAAGCGCGCGAAGGGTGTCGGCGTCCGACGCGATCGGCGTGTGCGGCGTGCGCGGCGGCGAGGTCACGTCGATCCAACCCGCCGCGCGATCCGCGTCGTCGAGCTTACCGCCCGGAAAGACGATCGCTCCGCCCATGAAGCCGCTCTTCTTGCTCCGCTCGACGCAGAAGATCTCCACGCCGCCTTCTGCGGCGTCGCGTACGAGAAGGAGCGTCGCTGCGTCGCGCGGCTCGACTACCTTGCCCGTCGTCTCGAATTCGAGCATCACGTCCCCCGTCGCGCGCGCCGCCGATCGTCCTGCGCGCGCTGTTGAATGCGTCGCTGCGCGTCGGCATCTTCGACGAGCCACCACGCGTCGTGCTCGGGCGAATCACCGACGCACTCGAGCACGATGTCGGCCGCGCGCTCGCAGTCGATCGATCCATCGGCGCGCCCCGGTAGCTCGACCACCGCGCGACGCACGCGCAGCCCTTCGAGCGCACGGAGCAGACGGACGACGACGCCACGAAACGCCTCCTCACCGAAGTCCGCGCGCGCGCCGAGCCCGAAGACGAGCAGCTTCTCGAACGGCAACGACGGCTTGCCTTGCACCATCACGACCTCGCCGCGCTCTCCGCCGAGAAACCCCGACTTCGCGAGCGCGCTGAGCCGCCCCGACATGCGCCAATCGAGCAAGCCCGCGAGCCCGCGTAGCGGCCGCTCGTCGCTCCACACGGTGCACGCGAGCAGCTCCGCGCTCGTCTCGTCGATGTGCCGCATGTCGGGCGGGAGAAAGCGAAACTCCATGCGCGCTCTACCGGTCGGTGTCCTTGCGGCCGAGCGCCTCGGCGACGCGGTTGAGCACGCCGTTGACGAACGCGCTCGACTCGTCGGTGCCGTACATCTTCGCGAGCTCGACGGCTTCGTCGAGGACGACGGCGCGCGGAACGTCGAGGCGGTGCATCAGCTCCCACGCGCCGAGCCTGAGCACGTTGCGATCGACGCGCGTCATGCGTTCGAGCCGCCAGTGCGCGGACGCTTTGGTTATTTGCTCGTCGACCGACGCGAGCGTCTCGGCGATTCCGCGCAGCGCGACGTCGGCGTACTCGCGCCCCTCGGCGTCCTCGCCGAAGCTTCGCCAAAAGAGCGTGACCGTGCGCTCGGCGTCCTCGCTCGACGCCTCCATCTGGAAGAGCATCTTCAGCGCAGCCTCGCGGCCCGTGCGACGTGCGCCCATGCCGCGCGCCTCAGAGCCCCGCCGCGCCGAGCGCGCGTCCGAGCGATACCAGCTCGATCGCGCTCGTCGCCGCGTCCCATCCCTTGTTCCCGGCCTTCGTCCCCGCGCGCTCGATCGCCTGCTCGATCGTATCCGTCGTGAGCACGCCGAACGCGATCGGCACGCCCGTCGACATCGCGACGCCGGCGATCCCTTTCGCCGCCTCGCCCGCGACGTAGTCGAAGTGCGGCGTCGATCCGCGGATGACCGCGCCGAGCGCGATGATCGCGTCGAACTTCGCGCCCCCTTTTCGTGACGGCGAGACCTCGGCGAGTCGCTTCGCGACGATCGGCAGCTCCCACGCGCCCGGAACGTGCACGAGCGTGACGTTGTCCATGTCCGCGCCGTGGCGGCGCAGCGCATCCATCGCGCCGCCGACGAGGTGGTCCACGATGAAGTGATTGAAGCGCGTCGCGAGGACGGCAAACCGCGCCCCTTGGGGGACGACGAGGCTTCCTTCGATCGTGCGCGGCTGACTCGTAGCGCTCATGGGTCTCCTCATTCTCCGGCGCCCAACATCGCCGTGAGTGGTACGCGCTCTACCACGTCGAGGCCGAAGCCGTGAATGCCGGCAATCTTACGCGGGTTGTTCGTCAGAAACCGGATCTTGTTCAGGCCGAGATCGGCGAGGATTTGCGCGCCGAGGCCGAAGTCGCGAAACGGCGGATCGTTCGACGTGTCCGGCGGCTTCGCGCGGAGGACGGCGTAGTTGTCGAGCTCGGCGCGCGCGTTGCCTCGTGGCGGGAGGTACACGACGACGCCGCGCCCTTCAGCCTCGATCCGCGTGATGCACTCGCGAAGGTGCAGGCCACCATCGCGCGGCGTCGACGCGAACGTATCCGCGATCGTCGATCCGGAGTGCACGCGACAGAGCGGCGGCGGACCGCCCGAAATGTCGCCCTTCACGAGCACGATGAACTCGCGCCCGTCGACCGACGACGCGTAGACGCTCGCTTGCCACTGCGTGCCTGTCTGGTCGAGCGTGATCGTGTTCTCGGCGACGCGCTTCACGAGTCGCTCCGTGAGGAGGCGGTACTGAATGAGATCCGCGATCGTCACGATGCGGAGGCCGTGTGTCTTCGCGAAGATCTCGAGATCCGGCATGCGCGCCATCTGACCGTCCTCGCGCATGATCTCGCAGATGACGCCGGCGGGCGTGAGATCCGCCAGGCGCGCGAGATCGACGGAGCCTTCGGTTTGGCCGGTGCGGACGAGGACGCCGCCGTTGCGCGCGCGCAGCGGAAAGACGTGGCCGGGCGTGACGAGATCGTCGGGCGTCGAGCTGGGGTTCGCGGCCACGCGCGTCGTGTGCGCGCGATCGGCGGTGCTGATGCCAGTCGTCACGCCAGTGCGCGCCTCGATGCTGACCGTGAACGCGGTGCCGAGCGGAGGACCGCCGCGACCCGGCGACTGCATCATCGTGAGCCCGAGCCGGTTGATCTGCGCTTCGGTGAGCGTGACGCAGATGAGCCCGCGCCCGTGCGTCGCCATGAAGTTGATCGCGTCGGGCGTCACGAACTGCGCCGCCATCGTGAGATCGCCCTCGTTCTCGCGGTCCTCATCGTCGACGAGGATGACCATCTTGCCGGCGCGAATGTCGGAGATCGCGCCGTTGATGCGTTCGAGGAGCTTGGGATCGATGAGTGGCAAGGGGGGCCTGTCTGTAGATTACACGTATCCGGCGCGCTTCAAGAGATCCATCCATGCCGGGTCGTCGCCGTGGAGCGCGCCGTCCTTCGCGACGTCGAGCATGCGCGCGACGTAGCGTGCGAGCAGATCGACCTCGACGTTGACCTTCGCGCCGGCGACGAGGGCGTCGAGGGTCGTCGCGTTGCGCGTGATCGGGATGATGGCGACCTCGAAGCGCGCGCCTGCGACCGCGTTCACCGTGAGGCTCACACCGTTGACGCAGATCGAGCCCTTTTCGGCGACGTAGCGCGCGAGCGCCGCGGGGAGCTCGAACGCGAGCGTGATCGCGTCGCCGAGCGGACGGCGCTCGACCACGGTGGCGACCGCGTCGACGTGCCCGGTGACCATGTGACCGCCGAGTCGATCGCCGAGCTTCGTCGCGCGTTCGAGGTTCACGGTGGCACCGAGAGCGAGCGCGCCGAGCGTCGTCCGCGCGAGCGTCTCGGCAGACGCGTCCATCTCGAAGCCGTCCGGCGACATCGCGACGACCGACAGGCAGCACCCATCGACCGCGATCGACTCGCCGATCACGAACGGCTCTCTGACGCCGAGAGCGCAGCGGATCGCGAGCCGCGCCCCAGGACCGCGCGCCGCGCGCGACG
>JAYVXB010000482.1:0-4822 GCA_043785585.1 Deltaproteobacteria bacterium
GCGAGGAGCGCGCCTTGACCGTTCGAGTTGTTCCCTTGGAACGCGCCCGCCAGGAGCCCCGTCAGCACGCCGCCCCACAGTGCCGTCGATCCGACGAACGACGCGCGTCCAGGTGTCGTGCCGACCGCCGAGCCGAGGATGCCGCCGGTGACCGCGCCCGCCGTCGCGAACCCCCACACGACCGAGGCCTGTGTCGAGCTTTGCCAGACGTCCGCGCTCGGCCTGCTCGTCGCGTTCCACAGCGTGAGGACGATGCCCTCTTCGAGTCCGATGTAGAGGCCCGAGACGATCGACTGCGGTACGCCGTAACGAAGCGGGCGACCGGCGTCGAGGATCGCGACGAGGCCCGCGGACGCGCCGGAGAACGCGAGCATCGGGAGGACGACCCCGGCAGGGCTGTCCGCGTGGGTGAGTACGGCCGTCCACGTTCCCGACCCGATGCCGTAGAGGACCGAGCTCGTGTAGAGCACCGCGAGCTCGTCGGTCGTGCGCTCGTTGACCGACCTCGCGTGGATCGAGCTCTCGCCGAGCATGCTGTGCTTCACCAGCACCATGCCTCGCCGCTCCCACTCGCGCGCGAGATCCCCTTGCGCCCCCGCGAGCGATCGCTTCAGCGGATCGCGCGTCTCTGCTGCGAGCTCGTCGAACATGCGCGCGGCCGTCGCGAAGTCGCCGTTGACGAGGCGATCCCTCGCCAGATCGTATCGGTACTTCCACGAAGCGTCGTCGGATTGCGTCACCGTCTGCGGTGTCACCCCTTCGGGTGACGAGGGCGGCGCAGTGTCGTCGGCGCGCGCGATTGCGCTCGCGAAGAGCGGAGCGAGAGCGAGAGGAAGGAAGCGGAGGATGCGCATGCTGCGACGGTAGAGCAAGCCGCGGGCCAGCGTGTAAGCTGCGCGGCGTGCCGGGCCCCAAACTGTCGTCGACCGCCGCAGAGATCCGCGCGAGTGTCTTCGCCGACCTCGCGCCGCGCATCGAAGCGCACACGCGCGCGGGCGGCGATCTCATCGCGCTTCACATCGGTGACACGCACCTCGCGCCACCGATCGCCGCGCGCTTCGGCGACGTCTCGAGCGGCGACTTCGAGCCCGCGCTCTACGGCTACGGCGCGATCACCGCGACGCCGGAGCTTCGCGCGGCATGCGCGGCGCGCGCGACGTCTCGCGGGCTCGGCGCGATCGATCCCGCGAAGCACGTCCTCGTCGGATGCGGTGCGACGCACGCGCTGTTCTGCGCGGCGCGCGCGATCTTCGATCCGGGCGACGAGGTGCTCCTCGCGTCGCCGTACTGGCCGCTCTCGCACGGCATCCTCCACGCCGCCGGCGCGCGCCCGATCGAAGTTCCGCTCACGAGCCGCCTCTACCGCGAACCGGATCTCGACGCCGGCGCACTCTTCGACGCCGCCGCGACGTCGCGCACGCGCGCCATCTACCTCATCACGCCGAACAACCCCGACGGCAAAGTGCTCTCGCGCCGCGACCTCGAGTCGGTCGCGCGCGTCGCGAAGGCGCGGGACCTGTGGGTCTTCGCCGATGAAGTGTATGCGGACTACACATACGGCCGCGAGCACGTCTCGTTGGCGGCGATCGACGGGATGTTCGATCGCACCGTGACGGCGTCGTCGTTCTCGAAGAGCCACGCGCTCGCGGGCGCGCGGGTCGGGTTCGTCGTCGCGCCAGAGCGTGTCGTGGCGGCTGCGCGCAAGGTGTCCACGCACACGATCTTCAACGTTCCGGTCGTCGCGCAGCGCGTGGCGACGGCGGCGATCACCGGCGACGTCGCGTGGATCGAGAGCGCGCGTCGCGAGTACCGCGCGGCACGCGACGCCGCCGGCCTAGCGTTGGGCGGCGCGCGTGTCGACTTCTCCGTCGCGGAAGGCGGGAGCTACCTCTTCCTCGACTTCAGCGCACTCCTCGGCGAAAGACCGCTCAAGGTCCTCCTCGAGCGCGCGATCGACAACGGCGTGCTCCTCGCGCCGGGAGACGCGTTCGGCGCCGGCTTCGAGCGGTGCGCGCGCCTCTGCTTCACGTCGGTCCCGCGCGCGGAGCTCGCGACGGGGATCGCGCGGCTGCGAAAGGCGATGGATGAAATCTCGGTGTAAGCTCGGCGTCATGGGGTGGATGCGAGGATTCGTCGTCGCGACGGCGCTTCTCTGCGTGTCGTGCACGACGTGGTTCATCAACTTCGATGGCGGCCACGCGCGAAAGCGCTGGCTCTCGTGCTCGGGGCGCTGCGACGCCGCGTTCGAGACACTCGCGACGAGAGAGGACACGCAGCTCGCGCTCGGCAAGCTCGCGTACGCGCTCGACAACACACCCGCGTACGAGCGCCAGATCGTCGCGGCGATCCGCTGGGACCGCGCGATCTTGCTCGAGGCGCGCGGCGAGTGGCTCGCAGCGCTCGCCGAGCTCGATGCCGCGGTGGCGCAGGACGCGTCGCCGATGTACGCCGAAGAGCGCGCGCTCGTACGACGTCGTCTCGGGATTCCCGCGGAGGCGCCGCTCGGGCAAACGCGCGACGCCGACGCGCTCACGCAGCAAGACGAAGACGAGCGTCACGAGAAGTGCGCGTGCCTTCCGGGTCAGACCGAAGAGCCTCCGAACGAAGCGACGCTCGCGACGCTCATCGAGCCAGGGAAGGGCATCGGGCCGATCGTCATCGATCGCTCCACAGTCGAAGACGTCCTCCGCGTGTACGGCTGCGACTGCCGCGTCAGCCTGCGCCGCCGAGACAACGCCGTCATGTCGATCGACTACTCCTTCGTCGATGCCCAGGGGGGACTCGGCACGAGCTCACACCATCCGTCACGCGCGCCGAGCGCGACGCGCCCATCGGTGTTCGCGTTCATCGACGGTCGCGTGAAGAAGATCGCGCTCAACGTCTACCAAAAGAACCTCGCGACGCTCGGCGGCGTCCACGTCCGTGGAACGAAGGCCGACATGACGCGCGCGCTCGGCGACGGCTTCTCGCTCCAGACGACGCGGCACTACGAAAAGTACCGATACCGCGAGCTCGGCATCGACATCTGGATCAGCCACGCCAACGACACGATCGGCGCGATTCACGTCTTCCGTCCGTAGCTACTTCGCTGCGGGATGCTTCGCTTCGCCCAGAATGGCGACGAGGCGCGCAGCGATCTCTTCGCCGGCGTCTTCTTGGAGGAAGTGCCCGGCGTCGGCGATCGTCGCGTGGGGTTGCCCTTTGGCGCCGGGGATCTTCGCTTGGAGAACGCGATCCGCGCCTGCCGTGATCGGATCCTTGTCGCCGAAGAGCGTGATGAACGGCTTGTCCCATTGCGCGAGGACCTCCCACGCTGCGCGGTTCGCGGCCGACGCGGGATCGTCGGGCGACACCGGGACGAGGAGCGGAAACTGCCGCGCGCCTGCCTTGAACGTCTCGTCGGGGTAGGGCGCGTCGTACGCGGCGACGACGTCGTCGGCGACCGGGCGTGCACACCCTCGCTTGACGATGCCGCCGACCGGGAGCTCGGGAATCGTCTGCGAGAACTCGCGCCACATGAAGAAGGCGTCCGCCGGCTTCTTGTCTCCCGTCGGCAGGAACGTGTTCGCTGCGACGACGCGCGCGAAGCGATCCGGATGCTCGGCGACGAGGCGAAGCCCGATGAGCCCTCCCCAGTCTTGGCAGAAGAGCGTCGCGCCTCGCAGGTCGAGCGCGGCGAGGACGCCCGCCATCCAGTCGACGTGACGCTGGTACGTGTAGTCCGCACGATTCGTCGGTTTGTCCGAGCGACCGAAGCCGACGAGATCCGGTGCGATCACGCGATGCCCCGCGGCGACCATCGGCGCGATCATCTTGCGATAGAGGTAGCTCCACGACGGCTCGCCATGGAGATAGAGGAGCGGCGCCGCGTCGCGAGGCCCTTCGTCGACGTAGTGGACGCGCAGTCCGTCGATGTCGACGTAGTGCGGAGCGAACGAGTAACCGGGGAGCTTCGCGAATCTCTCGTCGGGCGTGCGTAGGAAGTTCACCTGGCGGTTTTACGCTCAAAGATGGCTCGCCGCGAGCACCTGCCAGAGATACTTCCGGACGACCTCGTCGTGATCCATCAGCGTCGACGTCACGAAGATCGGCGGACGGAGCTCGTCGTCGGAGGGATCGGCGAGCGTCTTGCGGAACTGGACGAGGTCACTGCGCCCGCGTTCCGTCATGTTGCGCTGAAGCGTCGCGCCGAGATCTTCGGCGACGCGCGCGCTCCCCGAGATGACCAAGCAGTAGATGAGACCGAAGCGCATCGGCGATCGACCCTTTGGATCGAACTCGTCGAGGTGCGCGAGCAGGAACGAGGTGAGCGGCTCTTTGAAGTAGTACGCATCGAGCAAGTAGACGTCGCGGATGGCGTCGACGCCGCCTTGCGTGAGCGCCGGCATCAAGGACTGCCAGCCGCCGGACGATGCGATGAGCGCGACGCGATCGACGTCGGCGTAGCGGTGCGCTCCGAGGATCGGCGCGAGCGACTCTTCGACGAGCTCGGTGACGAACCTGCGTAGGCCGCCGGGTTTTGCGATGGGCCCGCCTTCGCTGCTCTTCACTTCGTAAGCGAGCTGCGGGACGACGACGAGCGAACGGATGCCGCTCCGCTCGACCTGCGCGGGAATGTCGTAGCCGGTATGGAGCGCGCCAGCGAGGCAGCCGGTGCCGCGCGGACTCACGTAGCTCGCGATGCAGTTTTGCCAGCCGTGGAAGACGACGGCGACGTGAAGCGTGGGGCTCGCGCGATCGAAGGCGCGAGGGACGTAGACCCACGCGTTGGGGAGGCCGTGGCCGGGATCGATCGCGGAGCGGACGCGGAAGGTGAAGGCGC
>JAYVXB010000483.1:0-4803 GCA_043785585.1 Deltaproteobacteria bacterium
GCAGTCTGCAGGTTCTGGTCGATGTAGGCGGCGACGACGGCGTCGCAGATCCGCTTCGCTCGCTTCGGATCGGTATCTTCGACCTTGATCAATGCGAGCCGGCTGTATTTCACTGGCTCGATGATGACCCGTGCACGAACCGCGGCTGTCACGCTCTCGAGAGACGGTGGTGTCGCGGGACGCTGGGCGAGGCCCATGAAATCGAGATCGGACGCCAGCGAGAGGTCGCGCGCGACGGCACCGAGCACGCGGTCGGAGGTTATGATGCGGTACTGGGTCTCGTAGTACTCGCGGGTGTCCCAGAGCATGCCGACGCCCATGTCCAGCATCCCGCTGCCGTTCTTGTCGCCAAGAGGCTGCGCGGCGTGCGGGTTGATCTCGATCATCGACGACGCTTGGTAGACCTTCGGTAGCGATTTCGAATAGAGATAGGACACGCTCGCCGCGAGCACGATGCACGAAATCACAACCATCCAGTGCTTACGCAGCGTCTTGAAGATCGAAACAAGACCGCCCGGCGCGTCTTCGATGGCGCCGCGGCGCGACAGATTGGTATTGTTCATCGAAGCCATGGTGGTGGCGCCCTGAAAGCCCAGAACAGCGGGCTGCGAATCGGCGGGATGCCAGACGTCACCGCCGCGAGGGGGAGATAGCACGTACGGGAATGTGTGGCGAGTGCGGGTAAGTCGTGCAACAAGCCGTTAGATGCTGCGGTGATCCGCCACGTTCAGGCCGTCGCCGCCTCGCGCCGAGCGAGCTCCAGATCGGCGTCCACCATCATGTCGACGAGAGCCTCGAACGTCACCTTCGGTTCCCAGCCGAATCGCTTCTTCGCTTTCGCCGGATCGCCAAGCAGGAGCTCGACTTCCGACGGACGAATCTGCCGCGGATCGAGGTCGACGTATTTCGTCCAGTCGAGCTTCACACGACCGAACGCGCGATCGAGGAACTCGCGGACGCTGAACGTCTGACCTGTTGCGATCACGAAATCGTCCGGCGTCTCAAGCTGCAGCATCTGCCACATCGCGACGACGTAGTCCCCCGCGAAACCCCAGTCGCGCTTCGCGTCGAGGTTGCCGAGACCGAGTCGTTTCTGTCGTCCCGTCACGATGCGCCCGATCGCCCTCGTGATCTTGCGGGTGACGAAGTTCTCGCCGCGGCGCGGGCTCTCGTGGTTGAACAGGATGCCGTTGCAGCAGAAGAGTCCGTACGCCTCGCGGTAGTTCTGCGTGATGTAGTAGGCGTAGGCTTTTGCGCATGCGTACGGGCTGCGCGGATGAAATCGAGTCGTCTCGGTTTGCGGCGTCTCCTCGACCTTACCGTAGAGCTCTGACGATGCCGCTTGGTAAAACTTCGACTTGAGGCCCGACACGCGGACCGCCTCGAGGAGGCGACCGACTCCGGCGGCGGCGACGTCGCACGTGTACTCGGGAACCTCGAAGCTCACGCGCACGTGGCTCTGCGACGCGAGATTGTAGATCTCGTCGGGCTGCGCTTCCTTGAGAACGGCGTGGAGCGAGGACGAATCGACGAGATCGCCGTAGTGCAGGTGCACCCGCGAGAGGATGTGATCGATGCGACCGGTGTTGAAGCTGCTCGAGCGGCGCACGAGCCCGTGCACCGTGTAGCCTTTCTCGAGGAGAAGCTCCGCGAGGTACGAGCCGTCCTGGCCGGTGATTCCCGTGATGAGCGCGCTGGGCATTTGTTCTCCGGACGAACCCCCCGGGGTTCGTGGCCGGTCCACCTTCTAGCATTCGATTTGGCGGGCATACAGATGCTATAGGGGCTCCGGTCGACGATGGATCGCGTTCTCATCACTGGCGTCCGCGGTCAAATCGCGTCGTTCCTCGCCGAGCAGTTGCTCGCTGAAGGCCACGAAGTGGTGGGGCTCACGCGCTCGGAGGACGACACGCTTCCCGACGGGATCGTGCGTGCGCGCGGTTCGCTCGAGCCTGGCGTCGGCGTGGAGGCCTTGGTCCGCGACAACGGCGCGCTCACCGCGATTGTCCATCTCGCATCGCTGACCAGCATGGCTCGGTCGTGGCAAGAGCCGATGCTTACGTTCGACCTGAACGCCCGCGCGGCCGTCGCGATTGTCTTTGCGGCACGCGACACGGGCATCCGGATCGTCCACGCGAGCTCCGCCGAGATCTTCGGCCGCGCTTCGACACCAATCCAAGATGAGCAAACGCCGCTCGATCCGGTCTCCCCGTATGGGATCGCGAAGGCGGCGGCACATCTGGCGATTCGCTTCGGTCGACGCGAGTACAAAGGGCCGATGAGCAACTTGATCTTCTATCTGGGAGAGTCGCTGCGGCGGGGGCCTGACTTCGTGATGCGGAAGATCACACGGAGCGTGGCGGCGATTGCCGCTGGGCATCAGACGCATCTCTCGCTCGGGAACACGTCGGCCGTGCGCGATTTTTGCCATGCGAAGGATCTCGCCGCGGCAGCAAAGCTGCTGGCGCTCGGCGCGACACCCGGCGACTACGTTTGCGCATCGGGCGAGGGCCACGCCATCAAGGACATCGTCGACACCGCCTGCCGGATCGCCGGGCTCAACCCGGCCGAGTGCGTACGGACCGATCCGTCGCTCTTCCGACCGAACGACATTCCGTCGCTCGTCGGCGACGGCGCCAAGCTTCGCGCTCTCGGCTGGGTGCCGACCGTGAGCTTCGAGGCGCTCGTTGCGGAGCTCCTCGATCACGAGATGCGCGCGGCGAATGTCGATGGCCGCGAACGCAACGGACCTGAGGGCATCGCGCGGTGAGAGTCCTCGTGCTCACGACTGACGCTTTCGGTGGCCACGGAGGAATCGCGCTCTACACGCGCAACATGCTCACGGCTCTATGCGCGCACTCGAGCCGGCCCAAGGTCATTGCGATGCCTCGCGTCGCGCCTTTCCCCCCCGAGCGGCTTCCCGAGGGACTCACGTGGGACACCTCGTCGCTTGGCGGGAAGGCGAACTACTTCGGCGCCGTCGCGCGTGCGGCGATGCGCAGCTTCGATCTCGTCATCTGCACGCACATTCATCTATTGCCGCTCGCATACGCCATCCACAAGCTTCGCGGCGCGCCGCTCATCCTCTTCATCTACGGCCTCGAAGTATGGAAGCCGACGACGAAGCCGCTCGCGAATCGTCTCGTCTCCAAGCTCGACGCGTTCGTGTCGATCCGCACCCGAACGACGTCGATGTTCCGAGCGTGGGCGAAGCTCGATGGCGTCGCCGAGTACAAGCTCGAGAACGCGATTGATCTCGACCGATACGGCGTAGCGCCGAAGAGCGACGCGCTCCTCGCGAAATACGGACTCGCCGGGAAAGCGGTGGTGATGACGATGGGACGCGTCGAGGAGACGCACAAAGGCTTCGACGAAGTGCTGGAAGTGATGCCCCGGCTCGCAGCAGCGGTTCCGAACATCGCGTACGTCGTCGCGGGCGGTGGCCCGGATGTCGAGCGCCTCAAGGAGAAGGCGCGCTCGCTCGGCATTGCCGACCGCGTCGTCTTTACTGGGTTGGTGTCCGACGCCGAGAAGGCCGACCACTATCGATTGGCGGACGTCTACGCGATGCCCGGCACCGGCGCGGAGTTCGATCGCTACCCGCTGCGCTTCGTTTTCCTTGAAGCGATGGCGTGTGGCGTCCCAGTCGTCGGCGCACGTCCCGAGGACGACGAGGAGCGGCGCGTCGACGGCGTGCTCCTCGCGGAGCAGGTCGATCCGCGCGATCCCGACGACATCGTGCGTGGTATTCTCGCTGCCCTTGCGAAGGGCAAACGCGAGATTCCCGCGGGGCTCGAACGGTTCTCGTTTCCGGCGTTCGAACAGCGACTCCACGGCATCATCGACGACGTGATGTCCAAGGCGAGAGGCAAGAACTGATGCACCTGATTCATCGCAAGACCTGCCGCGCCTGCGGCTCCGAGGCGCTCACCGCTGCCATCGATCTCGGTCCGCAATACCTCCAGGGTTCGTTCGTGAAGCCTGGGAAGGAACTGCCGCCGAAGCGCAAGATACCGCTCACGCTTCTGCGTTGCGATCCGACACGCGACGAGAAGGCATGCGGCCTCTTGCAGCTTGCGCACTCGACGCCGTCCGACATTCTCTACGCGGCATATTGGTATCGTTCCGGCACGAACCAGACGATGCGCTCGCATCTTGCTGGCATCGCGACCGAGGCGATGCGTGTCGGGGGCAAGGCAAAAGCGCGCGTCCTCGACATCGGTTGCAACGACGGCACGCTGCTCGGGAACTATCCGCTCGATTACGCAAAGTTCGGAGTCGATCCGTCAGACGTCGCGCAGGGCGTCCAAGGCGCGACCGTGATTCAGGACATCTTCCCGTCGTCGAAGCTCACGACAGCAATCGGAGGCGAGCGCTTCGACGTCGTGACGTCGATCGCGATGTTCTACGACCTCGAGGATCCCGTTGGCTGCGCGAAGAGCATCGCGTCGATTCTGGCACCTGAAGGCCTCTGGATTTTCGAAGTCTCGTACATGCCTTCGATGCTCGCGATGAACTCGTACGACACCCTGTGCCACGAGCACCTCGAGTACTACAGCCTCGCCGTCCTCGAGCGGATCGTGCGCGCTGCGGGGATGCGGATATTCCGGATCGGGCTGAACTCGATCAACGGCGGGAGCATCCGTTGCTATGTCACGCACGCCGGCAACACGAAATTCGACACGGCCGAGTACGCAGAGGAGATGCGCGTGCGGCGGCACGAAGAGTTCGATCTCGAGCTCGATACCGACAAACCGTATCGCGAATTCCTGGAGCGGATCGCCGTCTGCCGGGATGAGCTCA
>JAYVXB010000484.1:0-14863 GCA_043785585.1 Deltaproteobacteria bacterium
ACGAGGACGAAGACGAACGTGCCTTGCTGTTTGAAGAACTCCGCCGGAAGCGTCGACGGATCCGACAGGCGTTGAATGTCCGCGAGCGGCATCTTGAGCGCGATGCTGGCGTCGCCGCTCGATTGCAGCGAGACCGACTGCGTTCCCCATCCGAGCGACGTGTCATTGCCGGGGCGCGTCACGATGAAGCCGTTTGGTGGACTGACTTGGAGGTAGCTCGCGTCGACCGCCGCGCCGGCGTCGTCCGCGATGTCGACGCGCATCACGATCGGACCGAGCGCCGCAGCGACGTGAGCGACCTGCACGCCGATGTTGTCGACGCTCTGCACGGCTTCGCTCGCGAGCGTGAGAACGTCGGCGTGAAGCGCGCCGCCCATCGCGGTGCCGCACGCCGCGCTGCTCGGTGTCTTGCAACCGACGATCGCGAGGAGCTTCGCGCCGCCACCCGTCAGGAGCGACGCGGAGATCCCCGGCAGCTGCACGTAGTCCGTCGTCTTCAAGCAGACGCCGCTGTTGGGGACGCACCCCGGACCGACGCGATCGTGGCACGCCGCCTTCGGATCGCTCGACATCGCGAGTGTGTGCGCATCGATCAAGTACGGGATCACGTACGGACCGCTCCCTTGGATCTCGCGCGGCAACGTCGCGCCGCCGCCGACCGCGATCCCCGCGTAGTTCGATGACGCCATCGGGTGCGCGTCGTCGCTCGGCCACGGCACCGCGCTCGGGTTGAACGTGACGCTCGCCCCGTCGGAGGACGGCGATGCGCCGAAGCAGACGCGGAAGTCGAAGAGGTCGGGCGATGCGTGCACCGTGAGGAGCACGGACGGCGCGGCGCTCGCGTCGCCTGCCGCGGAATCGCCGCCGCCATCGGGAGGGCCGACGGCTCCGTCCGTGCCGCCATCGCCCGGAGAGCCGGACATCGTGGCCGCGTCGAGCGATCCGCAATGAACGAACGTCGCGACGCCGACGCCGATGACGCTCGCAGCGAGCACACCGCGGACTCTGTTCATGAAGCAATAAGTGGAAAGCATATGCAGGAAAGGTAGTCGATTCGTCCGCCACGCGCCCGTCGGCGCCACGACGAATTCAGCCGCCGTCGGGGAGCGCGGGTGGCGTGGTCGAGATCGCGACGAAGTGGAGCGCGGTGCCGTCGAACTTCGGGTTCAGGCCGCCGTCGACGTAGAGCGCGTTCGTCGCGGACGTGTCGCCGACGAGGACGAAGACGTAGCTCTTGCCCTCGCGAAAGTAGGCCGACGGCAGCACCGACGGATCCGAGATGCGCTGGAGATCGGCGAGCGACATGCGCAGACCCGCGTCTGCCATCGCGATCGACACGCCTTGCGAGCCCCACGCCAGCGACCCCGGATCGGTCGGTCGGTCGACGATCGCGCCGTTGCTCGGGCCGGTCTGCAGAGGATCGAGAGAGAAGGGCCCCGCGTCGTTCAGTACGGAGTCGAGCGTCGCGACGATCGGTCCGGCGCCGAGCGCGACGTGCGCGATCTGCAAGCTCAGCTGCATGACGCCCGCTTGTGGGGCGTTCGCGAGCGAGAGCAACGTCGCATGGAGCGCGCCGCCCATCGCGGTCCCGCACGCCGCCCCACCCGGCGTCTTGCATCCGACGACCGCGAGCACGCGCGTGCCGCCGCGTTCGACCTCCGACCGCGCGATCGCCGGGAGCTCTACGTAGTCGCTCGTCTTCAAGCACTCGCCGCTGTTCGGAACGCACTGCGTGCCGACGCGCGCGCTGCACGTCGCCTTCGGGTCGTTCGACATCGCGAGGGTGTGCGCGTCGATGAGGTACGGGATCAGGTACGGCGCACTCGGAACGATCTCGCGCGGCAACGTCGACCCGCCGCCGACGGCGACGCCGGCGTAGTTCGACGACGCCATCGGGTGCGTGTCGTCGTACGGCCACGGGATCGACTTTGGATCGAACGTCACGCTCGTCGCCGCGGGGGAGCCCGACATGCCGAAGCAGACGCGGAAGTCGAAGAGATCGGGCGAGGCATGCACCGCGACGAGCACCGACGGCAACGCGCCCGCGTCGCTGAACCCCGCGTCGGTGAGGCCTGCGTCTTCGCGGCCGCCGTCGTTGTTCGTGACGCCGGCGTCTTCGTTCGGAGCGAACGCACTGCTCGCATTCGACGCGCTGCAGTGGGCGAGCGACACGACGCCCGCGGCGAGCGCGCCCCCGGCGACGACACGAAGCACGCCGACCATGAAGGAAGAAGAGGAAGCCATCGCGCTTGAAGGTACCCGATTCGTCCGCGCGACGCCCGCCGCCGCGGCCGCGCCGGCGCGTCGAAATGCTAAGCTCGCAGCGTGAAGGAGATGCCGCGTGGGCGAGCCTGAAGCCGGCCTGATGGTCACGCCGGGCGTGCGCCTCGTGCGCCCGCTCAGCGAAGGCGGCATGGGGAGCGTCTGGATCGCCGATCACCTCACGCTCCACACGGAGGTCGTCGTGAAGTTCATGTCGACCGATCTCCTCAAGAGCCCCGAGGCGGTACAGCGCTTCGCGCGCGAGGCGGCGGCGGCGTCGCAAGTGAAGAGCCCGCACGTCGTGCAGATGTTCGACCACGGCGTGATGGACACGGGCGTGCCGTACATCGTGATGGAGCTCCTCGAAGGCCACGATCTCGGCCACTACATCGACGTGCACGGAAAGATCCCGCCCGTCGAGATCGTCGGCATCATCGCGCAACTCTCGCGCGCGCTCGGCAAGGCGCACGGCGCGGGGATCGTTCATCGCGACATCAAGCCGAACAACATCTTCCTGTGCGACGCCGGCGGTGGAGAGCTCTTCGTCAAGCTCCTCGACTTCGGGATCGCGAAGTCGTCCGAGCTGTCGAAGAACGCCGCGCTCGTCGGCAGCACGACGCGCACGGGATCGTTCGTCGGCTCGCCGTTCTACATGAGCCCCGAGCAGGTCATCGGCGCGAAGACGATCGACTATCGGACCGACCTCTGGTCGCTCGGCGTCGTCGCGTACGAGGCGCTCACGGGCGAGAAGCCGTTCTTCGCGGAGACCGTCGGCGGCCTCGCGCTCAAGATCCATCGCGATCCGTTGCCGGTTCCGACGCGCGTGAACCGCGAGCTTCCGATCGGCGTCGACGCATGGTTCGCGCGTGCGTGTGCGCGCGAGCCGACGGAGCGCTTCGCGTCGGCGAGGGAGATGGCGGACGCGCTGTCGGTGGCGATCACGGGCGAGCGCGTCGTGTCGGGCATCGGTGCGGACTCGGGGCCGCGCGGGGGCTCCGTCGTGAGCGCGCTCGCGTCGACGGCGCCGGCGTTGGCGACGTTGCGATCGGGATCGGGATCGGGCTCGGTGGACGTGAAGTCGCAGACGGACGCAGGCGTGGACCTCGCGACCGCGCGCACGCCGGCGCCGCGCGGGAAGATGATCGTGGCGTTCGCGATCGGAGTCGTCGCGGTGGGGCTCGGGTTCCTCGTGCCGCGGTTGATTCGATCCGATGCGACCGCGACCTCGACCTCGACCACGACCTCGACCACGACCTCGACCACGACCACGACCGCGACCGCGACCGCGACCGCGAACACGCCCACGCCCACGCCCACGCCCACGCCCACGCCCACGCCCACGAGCGCCACCGCGTCCGCATCGATCGCAACCACGACGCCCATCCTCAAGCCCGGCGCGTCTCCATCCCCGCGCGCATCGATCCCACCACCGCCCGCCGCCTCCAGCATCGCCGCGCCCCAACCACCTCCCCCCGTCTCCGCCACGGGTCCCGCAAAGGCCCCGCCGCCCAAGCCGACCGCCGGAAGCGACGATGACATCAAGTAGGCTCCGCGCGCTCGCGCTCTTCGCGACGCTCTCGCTCGCCGCTGCATCGCCGACGTCGATCGCGTTCGCGCAGCAACCGAGCGCCGCGGATCTCGAGACCGCGCGCGATCTCAATCGCCAAGGCAAAGAGCTCCGCGCCGCAGGTCACATCCTCGAGGCGCTCGAGAAGTTCAAAGCCGCGCACGATCTCGGACGCACGCCCGTCACTGGGATCGAGCTCGCGCGAACGCACGCGATGCTGAGCCAGCTCGTCGAAGCGCGCGAGGTCTGCCTCGGGATCGCGCGGATGCCGGTCGCGTCCGACGAGACCGAGCGCTCGGTGACCGCGCGCGCCGAAGCCGCCAAGCTCGCCGACGAGCTGCGTCCGCGCATTCCGTCGGTGCTCGTGCGCGTGACCGGAGTGCCTGCGGGGAAGACGCCGACGATCACGATCGACAAGCGTCCGGTTCCCGTCGCGGCGATCGGCCAAGCGCAGAAGGTGAACCCGGGATCGCACGAGATCGTCGCGAGGGTCGAGAACGGTCCGGAGACGCACGTGTCGATCGATCTGAAAGAAGGCGAGACGCGCGACGTGCCGCTCACGGTGCAGGCGCCGCCGGACGCGGGCGCGGTCGGCGCAGGCGTTGGCGGCGCGCTCGGAAGCACCGCGGTCCCGCCGAGCTCGACGAAGCAAAAGGTCACGATGATCGGCTTCACCGTCGCGGGCGTCGGCGTCGTCATCGGCGCGATGAGCGGTCTCCTCGCATCGTCGAAGAAGTCGAACCTCGAGTCGCTGTGCGTCCCCGACAAGAAATGCGGACCGAACGCCTACGACGATCTCGACGCGGCGCGCACGTGGTCCACCGTGTCCACCGTCGCGTTCGCGCTCGGCGGCGTCGGCCTCGCGCTCGGCTTCTATGGGCTCTCCAGTAAGGAGGACCCGAAGCCACCGCCGACAGGCGCGCGCGTGACGCCGTTCATCGGACCGGGATCGGTCGGGGTCCATGGCGCGTTCTAGGATCTTCGTCGCCGGCGTCGTCGCGGGCGTGTCGCTCGCGTTCCTCGCCGCGTGCAACGTCGTGCTGGGGCTCGGCGACTACGAAAAGGTCGACGCGGATGGAGGAGCTGCGGACGCGGCGACGGAAGCGGACGTGGTGTTCGTACCGGACGCGCCGATCGACGCGCCGATCGATGTCGAGGCGGGGTCGTACGATCCGGGGCGCGCATGGGCGAAGTGGAAGATGCCGAATCCGCTCAACGACGCGGGGTATCCGAATCCCATGACGTACGACGCGGGCGGGGACTCGGGCGCGGTCTTCGACAACGTGACGAAGCTCGAATGGGAGAGTGTCGGTACGAGGACGGCCACTGCCGCGAACGTTACCGAGGCGCACCAGTACTGCGCGACGCTGGCGGCGACCAACTTCGCCGCCGTGAACGACTGGCGCCTCCCGACACGGATCGAGCTTGTCACGCTCCTCGACTACACGCGCACGACGGGCGCGACGATCGATCCTGTCTTCACCAACGCGCCGGCGGACTCCTTCTGGAGCGCATCGCCCTCCGGCGAGCCGACACCCACGAACACGTGGCGCGTCGACTTCAGCACCGCGGAGGTCCGTCCGCTGCCGCCGTCGTCGGCGCGCGTGCGCTGCGTGAGCTCGAGGTACGCGAAATGAGCCGCCGCCTCGTCGCGCGATTCGCCGCTTGCGCGGCGGTTCTCGCGCTCGCGATCCCCGCGACGGCGAGCGCGCCGGTTGGCCAGTACGACACCTTCAATCAATTCAACGTCACGATCACGGACGCGCACACGGCGCTCCAGTGGGAGCGCGGCTTCGCGACGGCGACGTCGTGGGACGACGCTCGCACCCGCTGCAACAACCTCGCGCTCGCTGGCCTCGGAGCGGGGCAGTGGCGCCTCCCGTCGGTGAAGGAGCTCCTGACGTTGGTGGATGAAGCCGTCGAGGTCGAATACGTGACGGGCGTCGGTCTCCAGTACTACGCGATCGATCGCCGTGCGTTTCGGGACACGCCGAGCGCTTCGTTCTGGGCGTGGCCGAAGCAGCCCACGAGTGGAAAGGCCTGGTACGTCGACTTCAGCTCGGGAGAGAGCTCGACGCTCAACGCGTCGAACAGCGGCAACTACGTCCGCTGCGTCCACTGACACGCTGTTGTTCGAGCGGTCCGATGACGATCATCTCGCGCGAAGATGAGGCGCATCCCGCGGTCAGATGACGATCATCTGCGACGCAGACCTGCGTCGTCTGGAGTCCAGATGTGCATCATCTCCGGCCCCGATGTGCATCATCTCCCGGCCCTGATGTGCATCATCCGCCGCCCCTATGTGCATCATCTGCCGTCCCTATGTGCATCATCTGCCGCCCCGATGTGCATCATCTGCCGCCCCGACACCCGCGTGCAAACCCTCGCATTCACTAGGTCCGACGTGCGCACCCCAGCAAACGAGCCACTCGCTCGGAACCGCGCGCGCAGCGGCGGCGGGAGGACCCGCCTTGGTCGCACGCCGTCGGCGCGAAAGCGCCGAGTACACCCTGCGGGGGGACCCGCCGCCGCGAGCACGTGGTTCCGAGCGAGTGGCGATGTCTCCCACCGGCCGGCCGCCACGACGCCCGCAACCCTCAATCCCCCGGATTGCTAGGCCGCCGCGCGCGCATGCTCCGCAGCCCCGCGAACGCATCCAGCAGGCTCGGCGTCGCGCTGTCCGCCGGCACGATGTGAATCGGCGCGTCGCCGTCATGCTCTTCGACACCGACGACGATGATCTCCGGCGCCGATCCCATCTGCCCCCGCATCGGCGGCGGCGCGTCGACCTGCGGGCGCGCCTTCGGCTTCGCTTTGTGGAAGCGCCGCGGGTAGTGCACAGCCTCTTGATCCGTCGCCTCGACGAGCAAGACGAGCGCCGCGATGTTGTCATCCGCGCCGCAGAAGAGCGCCGCCTCGATGAACGCGCGGACGATCGAGTCGGGCGTGAGCGCGTGCTGACCGAGCTTGTCGGCGATCGTCTCGTCGTCGAGCGCGTCGGTGAGCCCGTCCGAGCACATCAAGTAGCGATCCCCCGGCGCCACACGGTACGTCCGCACCGACACGCGAATGTCGTCGTCCATCCCGAGCGCGCGCGTCACCACATGCCGCGGCAGTCGCGCGAGCGCAGCGTCGTCGATGTCCGGTCGCATCTCGAGCACGTCGTTGAGCAGCGAGTGATCGTACGTCAGCTGCTCGAGCATCCCGCCGCGGAGCCGGTAGCAACGGCTGTCGCCGACGTGCGCGATGTGGAGCGCCCCGGTCTCCGGCGTGAACGACGCCGCGACGACCGTCGTCCCCATGCCTTTGTACTTGTTCGACGACTTCGCGATCTCGACGATGTCTTTGTTCGCGCGATGGATCGCCGTCGCGAGGCGACGCGCCGCCGGCGGTCCGAGATCGTCCTCTTCCTCGCTCCCCGGAAACGACTTCGCCGTCGACTCGAACGCGTTCGCCAACGACGTCGTCGCGAGCGCGCTCGCCACGTTCCCCGCGTTGTGACCGCCGGCGCCGTCGGCCACGATGAAGAGATTCAAATCCGCGCGCAGGAGCACGGTGTCTTCGTTGTGATCGCGGTTCCGTCCGATGTCCGTCCCGCCGGAGGCGGAGACCGTCAAGTAGCGGCTCAAAGGGTTCTCGTTCCTAGTGGAGGTGACAGGTGCCGCCCGGATCGCAGGGCTCGGTCTTCCCGAAGAGCTTGTACCGATTCTTCGCGACGAAGGTGTACGCGATCTCGGCGAGCTGACGCAGACCGGGAAGGTAATAGAGGTACGCCAAGACCCCGACGACGGGAACCGTCCGCAGCACGCGCGCAAACGCGGCGGCGCCGGCGTAGACGCGCCCTTCCGGATCGATGACGTGCATCTTCTCCATGCAGGCGTCGTAGGTGACGCCGGGGTAGGCATCGAGGGCGCCGGCGTCCTGGAAATTCACCGCGGCGACCTTCGCGGGTCCGAAGCGACGCGCGAGTGTTTTTGCGCTCTTGGTGCAGAAACGGCAGTTGCCGTCGAAGAGGACGATGAGGCGCGAGCCGCCGGGTGCGCGCGTTCGGCGCGAGCTGCGAGTGACGAGGGCTGTCGAGGTGGCGGTCACGGGGAGATCCTAGGGGAGATCCGCCTGAGAATCGAGCCTATTTGCATCCATCCGTATTCGTGTATATATACCTTCCGTGCTCGACGTTCGTGCCGCCGCTCCCAACCGCTGGGACCTCTACCGCGTGCTCTCCGAGCCCGTGCGCCTGAGGCTCCTCGCGCTCTGCGCGGAGGAAGAGCTGGCGATCGGCGAGCTTGCCGAGCTCCTCGAAGAGAGCCAGCCGAACGTGTCGCGCCACGCGGCGCCGCTGCGGCAGGCGGGGCTCTTGTCGGTGCGACGCGAGGGGACGCGCACGCTGCTCAAGCTCGGCGACGGCGCGGACAGCGACGCGGTCGTCGCCGACGCGCTCGTCAGCGGTCGTGCGCTGTGCGAGGCGGATCGCAGCCTCGCGCGGATCGCCGACGTCGTGCGCGCGCGCGACGCGCTCGGGCGTGAGTTCTTCGCGAAGCCGGGATCGAAGTCCGCGAACGGCGACGCCAACGGATTCCCTGCGGAGCTCGGCGCGTACTTGTCGGCGCTCGCGCCGCTCCTTCCGCATCGCGCGCTCGCGATCGACGCCGGCACCGGCGACGGTGGTCTGCTCGACGTCCTCGCGCCGCTCTACGATCGCGTCGTCGGGATCGATCGCTCCGACGCGCAGCTCGCGCGCGCGAAGGACCGCGCGACCGCGCGCGGCTACGCCAACGTCGAGCTCGTTCACGGAGAGCTCGACGGCAAGGAAGTGCGCCGCGCCGCGGGCCACGGAGCCGACGCGGTCTTCGCATCGCGCCTCCTTCATCACGCGCCGCGCCCCGCCGCGTTCGTGCAACGCCTCGCCGATCTCGCGCGGCCCGGCGGAGCGCTCGTCGTCATCGACTATGCACGCCACGACGACGAGTCGATGCGCGACCAAGCCGACGTGTGGCTCGGCTTCGAACCCGCCGAGCTGAAACGCTTCGCGCGCAGCGCCGGCCTCGAGGACGCGAAGGTCACCAGCATTCCCGCGCCGCGCTGCGGTCGCGGACCGGATCAGCACTTGTCATGGCAGATGTTGGTCGCTCGCAAGGGCGACTTCGAAAAAAACGGCAACGCGACAGTGAAAAAGGGAGCGAAGAATCATCATGGCTGAGAACAATTTTAAGGTCGCCGACATCAAGCTCGCCGACTGGGGTCGCAAAGAGATCACGATCGCCGAGAGCGAAATGCCCGGCCTCATGGCGCTTCGCGCCGAGTACGGGAAGGCGCAGCCGCTGAAGGGCGCGCGCATCGCAGGCTGCCTCCACATGACGACGCAGACCGCGGTCCTCATCGAGACGCTCACGGCGCTCGGCGCCGAGGTCACCTGGACGAGCTGCAACATCTACTCGACGCAGGATCAGGCTGCGGCCGCGATCGCGGTCACCGGCGTGCCGGTGTTCGCGTGGAAGGGCGAGACCGAGAAGGAATACGACGACTGCATCGAGCTGCAGCTCAAGGCGTTCAAGGGCGGCAAAGGCCCGAACATGATCCTCGACGACGGCGGCGATCTCACGATCATCGCGCACAAGAAGCACCCGGAGCTCTTCTCGGGGAGCGATCCGATCCGCGGGATCTCGGAAGAGACGACCACGGGCGTGCATCGCCTCTACGAGATGCACAAGAAGGGCGAGCTCAAGGTCGCCGCGATCAACGTCAACGACAGCGTCACGAAGTCGAAGTTCGACAACCTGTACGGCTGCCGCGAGTCGCTCGGTGACGGCCTCAAGCGCGCCACCGGCGTCATGTTCGCCGGCAAGGTCGCGGTCGTCGCTGGCTACGGCGACGTCGGCAAGGGCTGCGCGCAGTCGCTGCGTGGCCTCGGCGCGCGCGTCCTCATCACGGAGATCGATCCCATCAACGCGCTTCAAGCCGCGATGGAAGGCTACGAGGTCACGACGATGGAGAAGGCCGCCCCGCGTGGCGACATCTTCGTCACCGCGACGGGCTGCATGAACGTCATCCGCGGCGAGCACATGCGCCAGATGAAGGACCAGTCGATCGTCTGCAACATCGGTCACTTCGACACCGAGATCGACATCGCGTGGCTCGAGAAGAACCCCGAGATCAAAGAAGTGAACATCAAGCCGCAAGTCGACCAGTTCGTCTTCCCGGACGGCAAGCGCCTCACGGTGCTCGCACGCGGCCGCCTCGTGAACCTCGGCTGCGCGAACGGACATCCGTCGTTCGTCATGAGCTCGTCGTTCTCGAACCAGACGATCGCGCAGATCGAGCTCTGGCAGAACCACCAGAACTACAAGGTCGGCGTCTACGTCCTCCCGAAGAAGCTCGACGAGAAGGTCGCGCGTCTCCACCTCGGCAAGCTCGGCGTCGAGCTGACGACGCTCACGAAGGAGCAGTCGGACTACTTGGGCGTGCCGGTCGAAGGCCCGTTCAAGCCGGACACGTACCGCTACTGATTCCGTAGCTGCGACGCGGTCGGCGTTTGGACCGCCAAGACGCCAAGGCGCCAAGGATGAGAGGGATCGGACCCTCCTCCTTGGCGTTTTTGCGTCTTGGCGGTCCTTCTTCTCGTCAGGCGAGCGCGGGGATGTCCTCTCGTCACGCGAGCGCGGGGATGTCTTTCTTTGCGGCCTTCGCGAGGTCCTGCGCCCATGCGCGGATGCGATCCTCGCTGGGGCCTTCGAGCATGATGCGGAGCTTGGCCTCGGTGCCGCTCCAGCGGATGAGGACGCGGCCTTCGGAGCCGAGCGCTTTCTCCACCTTCGTCGTCGCATCGCTCAGCGCCTTCATCTGATCGAGCGGGCGCTTCGACGTGAGCGTGACGTTCTCGAGGACTTGCGGGACGCGCGTCATCGCCGTTTGCACGAGCTCGCTCAGCGGCTTGCCCGTGCGCATCATCAGCGCGAGCACTTGCAGCGCGCCGATCGTTCCGTCGCCCGTCGATGCGTGGTCGAGGAAGATGAGGTGGCCCGACTGCTCGCCGCCCAAGTTGTAGCCGTGCTTGCGCATCGCCTCGACGACGTAGCGATCGCCGACCTGCGTCCGAACGAGCTTGCCGCCCATCTTGTGCATCGCGCGCTCGAGGCCGAGGTTGCTCATGACGGTCGCGACCACGGTCTTCTTCTTGAGCTCGTTGTCTTGCATCATGCGCTGCGCGCACATCGCCATGACGACGTCGCCGTCGACGATCTGTCCTTTTTCGTCGACGACGATGACGCGGTCGGCGTCGCCGTCGAGCGCGATGCCGATCGCGGCGCCGCGCTTCACGACCTCGGCGCGGACGTTCTCCGGGTGCATCGCGCCGGAGTCCTTGTTGATGTTCATTCCGTTCGGCTTCACGCCGATCGCCGTCACGTTCGCGCCGAGCTCTTGGAAGACGAGCGGTGCGGTGCGGTACGCCGCGCCGTGCGCCGCGTCGACGACGATGCGAACGCCGTCGAGCGACAAGTCGCGCGGGAACGTCTGCTTCACGAAGACGACGTAACGCGCGCGCGAATCTTCGAGTCGCTCGGAGCGACCGACGCCCGGACCCGTCTGCCGCGCGCCGAGGAGCCAGTCCTTCGTGAGAAGCTGCTCGATCTCCGCTTCGACGTCGTCCGGCAGCTTGAAGCCGTCGTCGCCGAAGATTTTGATCCCGTTGTCTTGGTAGGGGTTGTGGCTCGCGCTGATGACGATCCCCGCGTCCGCGCGCATGCTCGTCGTCAAGTGCGCCACGGCCGGAGTCGGCACCGGTCCGCAGATGATCACACGGCCGCCCATCGCGCACACTCCCGCAGCGATCGCCGTCTCGAGCATGTACCCGCTGAGGCGCGTGTCCTTGCCGATGAGGATGCGCGGCGCGTGCGACTTGCCGCGGCCCGCGATGAGCGTCACCGCGCGCCCGAGCTGGAGCGCGAGCTCGGGCGTCATCGGCGGCTCGTTCGCGACTCCGCGAATGCCGTCTGTGCCGAAGAGCGTGCGAACCGCTTTGTTCGCGCTCGTGGCATTCGTCTTCGATGCAGTCTTCTTCAAGGGTGATTCCTCACGTGCTCGTGCAGTTCGCACGAGCGCACAGCCTCGCACGGCTCGCCTAGTCGCGAAAGTTGATGAACTGCAGCTCGATGCCGAGATCCTGCTGACGCACGAGCGCGATCGCACCCTGCAGATCGTCTCGGTTCTTTCCCGTCACTCGTACTTGCTGCTCTTGGATCGACGCTTGGACCTTGAGCTTGGCGTCCTTGATGATCCGGACGATCTCTTTGGCCTTCTCGCCCTCGATCCCGTCTTTGAACTTGATGAGGATCCGCGCGCCGCCTTTTTGCGTCTTCTCGGGCTTCTGCTGGTCGAGGTACTTGAGGCTGACTTTGCGCTTCACGAGCTTTTCGTGAAAGACGCCGATCGCGGCCTTGGCGCGCTCTTCGCTCGACGAACGCACGGAGATCCCGTCGTCGTTCTTCTCGAGCTCGGTCTCGGTGTCCTTGAAGTCGTAGCGCTGCCCGATCTCTTTTTGAGATTGGTTGAGGGCGTTGTCGACCTCGTTCCACTGCACCTTCGAGACGATGTCGAAGCTCGGCATCGCGGACCTCCTTCGCGAAAGCGCGCACTCTATCAGAGCGCGACGGCAGGGTCGCGCGCCAAGCCGAGCAAGTGAGCGCGCGCTTCGCCGATGAGGGAGATCGAGCCGGCGACGACGACGAGACCGTCGTTGCCGATCGCGGCGCGCGCGCGGCGGTACGCGTCGGCGACGCTCGGCGCGACGTCACCGGCGTGGCGCTGGGCGATCGCCGCCGGGTCCGTAGGCAGGCGGCCGGATGCGGCGACGTAGAAGCGGTGCGCGAAGAGCGGCGCGAGCAGATCGATCATCGGCGCCCACGCTTTGTCCGCGAGCGTGCCGAAGACGAGCGCGGCGCGCGCCGAGTCGACGCCAATTCGCTGCAGGTGACGCGCGAGCGCGAGCGCCCCGTCGGGGTTGTGGGCGGCGTCGAGGAGCACGCCTCCGTCGGACGCTTCGATGCGCTCGAGTCGCCCCGCCCACTCGGCGCGCGCGATCCCTTCGGCGCGGGTGGCTTCGCTCGCACCGAGCTGCTTGCCGAGCACCCACGCCACGGCCGCGTTGTCGCGCTGATGCTCGCCTGGGAGACCGACGTGCGCGCTCGCGGCGAACCGCGCCGCGTCGGCGTCTTCGCTCGCGGAGAACGTCCGCGCGCCCGCCGCGTGCGCGACCTCGTCGATCGCGACGCGCACCTCGGGCTGCATCGGGCCGAGGACGATCTCGACGCCCGCCTTCGCGATGCCGGCCTTCTCGCGCGCGATCTCGACGAGCGTCGCGCCGAGCCGGTCGGTGTGATCGAGCGCGATGCGCGTGATCGCCGCCGCGCGTGGCGGAGGAATGACGTTCGTCGCGTCGAGGCGTCCGCCGAGGCCGACCTCGAGGATCGCGATGTCGACGTTCGCTTCGCGGAAGGCGACGAACGCGGCGAGCGTGAGCGTCTCGAAGAAGCTGAGGTCGGGCGCGCCATCGAGGACGCCGCGCATGAGAGGCGCGAGCGTCGCGTCGTCGAGCGGCGCGCCGTCGATCCGAATGCGCTCGGCGAGGCGGCACAAGTGCGGCGACGTGTAGAGGCCGGTCCGCTTTCCGGTCGCGCGCGCGATCCGCTCGACCATCGCGCAGGCCGATCCTTTGCCGTTGGTCCCCGCGACGTGCACTGCTTCGAACGTCCGCTCCGGGTGCCCGAACCGAACGCATGCGTCCTGCATCGGTTTCAGACCGAGGCGCATCCCGAGCGGAATGCGTGCGTAGAGATCGACGAGCGCGCGGGCGAGGGGAGGGGCGGACACCGTGCTCCTCTCCTACGACGACGGCGGATCCGAATCGCTTCGCTTCGGCGTGAGATGGTCCAGCAAGAGCGACAGCTCGGCGCGCATCTCGAGGCGGCTCACGATGCGATCGATCATCCCGTGCGCGAGGAGAAACTCGCTTCGCTGAAATCCCTCGGGGAGCGTCTGGCGGATCGTCGACTCGATGACGCGGGCGCCCGCGAAGCCGATGAGCGCTTGAGGCTCGGCGATGTTCACGTCGCCGAGGAGCGCGAAGCTGGCGGCGACTCCGCCCGTCGTCGGGTGAAGGAGCACGCTGAGGAACGGGAGCTTGGCGTCGCGAAGGCGCTCGCGCGCGCCGACGGTCTTCGCCATCTGCATGAGGCTCAAGATCCCCTCCTGCATCCGCGCGCCGCCCGACGCTTGCAGGAGCACGACGGGCAAGCGACTCGCGATGGCGCGCTCGTAGAGTCGCGCGATCTTCTCGCCGACGACCGAGCCCATCGACCCGCCCATGAACGCGAACAGAAAGGCGCCGTACGCGATCGGTCGACCCGCGATACGCGCGCGTCCGATTTCGATCGCCTCGCGCGCACGCGAGCTGCGCTGCGCGCTGAGGACGCGCTCGGGGTAGCCGCGTCCGTCGGAGAAGCCGAGCGGATCGGTCGGCTCGAGGTGCGCGTCCCACTCGTCGAGCGTCCCTTCGTCGAGGAGCAGATCGCGCCATCGGTGCGCCGCGAGCTTGTGGTGGCGACCGCAGAGCGTGCACACCTCGAAGTTGTCGGCGAGCGCCTCGGCGGTCAGCGTCTCGCCGCAGCCGTCGCACTTGCGGAAGACCCCCTTGCCGACGCTCTTTTTCTCGGCCGCGTCGTAGTCGGCCGGTCTGCGCGTCGGGAGGGACATCGGGGCGATCTGATTATCACAGCTTCACGGGTGCAGGGGTCGGCCGGTCCACCGTTTCGCCGTCGCCGAGCTGCCCCGTGCGGTTCGCACCCCAGCACACGACCTGGTCGGCTTCGAGGAGCGCACAGGCGTGCGCACCGCCGACGGCAACCTGCTTCGCACCCGCCAGCTGGACGACGCGCGTCGGCGTTTTCCGGTCCTGCGTCGTACCGTCACCGATCTGTCCGTGATCGTTCGCGCCCCAACATCGGACGGTGCCGTCGCCGAGGCGCGCGCATGTCTCGC
>JAYVXB010000485.1:0-4787 GCA_043785585.1 Deltaproteobacteria bacterium
GTCGACTTCGGCGCGCGTGATGCGCGCGCCTGCGGGGAGCGCGGCGGATGCGTTCGGCGCGCAGCGGTGGACGAGCGCGACGACCGTCTCGGGTGATTCTTGCGCGAGCGCGCGGAAGCCGCGGTCGGAGGAAGCCATTGCGTGCGCGGCGGTAGAGCACGCGGGGTGCCAAAGGGCGGAGTGCGGATTTACCGGGAATCGGATCGCGAGGGGTGTCCCGGACAGTTTGGGACGCGTCCCTGGGACAGGCGAGCGTCAGTCGATCACGACGAGCGGCACATGATCGGTCGGTCGCGCGAGCGCGGCGCTACCGCGACCCAAACGCCTCCCAATACGCCTCTCCCATCGCGAGAAAGCGTTCGATCCCGAAGTCCGTCCCGTCGCTGCCGACGAGCGACATCGCTTCGGCGCGGACGAAGACCTCGTGCGCGTGGTTCGTGGCCGTGGCGACCGTCGGACACGTCGACAGATGGATCGACGTTCGATCGCCGCGCACGAGCGACGCTTCGAGGATCTCGTGCTCGCCGCTGCCGGCGGCGCGTTCGAAGTCGTCCCACGAGAACGACTCCTCGCGCCACTTCGCGCGGTACTCGTCGATGATGCGTCGCTCGTCGTCGCGCGAGCTGCCCGCGGGCACGACGCATTCGCCGGGCCAGAGAATGTGCTGCGTCGCGCGCGCGGACTCCACGTCAATCATGCCGAGCGTGAAGCGGAAGGAATCGGGCAGGCCGTGGTGCTTGCGAATGTAGAAGACGTCGAGATCGAGATGCAGCGTGCGCGCGAGGCGATCGCTCGTCGCGCCGTGGATGCGCGCGTCGTGGAGGCACGGCCAGAGCGAGAGCGGGTCGGTGCCGGGCGGGAGGTGGATCCAGTCGAGCTTCGTGGGCATGGCGGGGGTCGCTCACGTGCGGGGGGCGGCGGTCTGACGGCGCAAACGATTGCGCGACGCTTACGGCGGCACTCGCTCGGACGGGCTGAGGAACTGCCAGATGGCGAGGAACCAGAAGAGCAGCGACGAGACGAGCCCGACGATCGCGAGAACGATGGCGACGACCGCGAAGCCGTCGGGGCCGCGTCGCAGGAGGCGGTTCGCTTTGAGCAGAGAGAATGGCGCCGTCAGCGGCGCGCAGAAGAACAACGACACGACGGCGAGAAAGACTGCCCAGAAGCGGTCACGGCCGCGCGCATCGTCGGGCGGAGGAGCGTTGGGCTCGTGGGGCGCTTCGTAGGGGTTCACGGCGGAGGGAACGGTAGCAGCAATGACGATGCCTCCACGCCGTCCGGCCGATGCACCACGCCGAAACGTTGCGGCGAAACTTGTTGTCCTGCCCGAGCGCGCTGCGCCTTTGGTGGCGAGTGCTACGTAATCAAATGCCCCGACGCGGCGCCGTTGGATTGCGGCGACGGTACCTGCTGCCCGGAGGGGACGACGTGCGCCCCGGGCGGCAAGTGCAAGGCGCCGCCGCCCAACGTGTCGCAAACGACGACGCGCGCGCGATCGTGAGCGCGGTGATCGCGCCGATTCGCAGCCTCCCAGGCGTCGACCACTCGCGGAGTTTCCTCCGATCGTGAGCTACGACTACTGGGAGAGGTACTGGCGCGATATCTTCGAAGGTCTCCGGGCCAGAGTTAGCTCCTCGGCAAGCGCCGGGGTTGCATCAGCATCGGACTGCGTGATCGGCGTCGAGATCGTTCGCGGCGAGATCGTCGGACTCAGGATGCAGCCGGGGATTCAGGCTTCGTGGGGGGAGCTTCGGAATCGGTATGCGTGATGGAGTGCGGGGCGGACGGTTACGCGTTGGCACACGTCGCTTGTAGAATGGGCGCGCGATGCCCACCGACAAGGAACGCCGCTACACGTTCTCGCAGTCACTGCCTCATGGTCCCTCGGAGCGCGTTTCTAGGGGCACGGGCCGCCGTCGTCGATCTCGGCGACGAGCGCGCTGTGATCGCTGAGGTGCACGCCGTCGATCGCGCCGGGCCATGCGGCGACGACGCGTGATCGCTCGGCCCATGCGGCGGGGACGGCGATGTGATCGATGTTCGCGTGGTGCAAGAGGCCGGGCGGGATGTGCTCGGTGCGCGTGACGCAGGCGAGATCGGCGGCGTCGAGGCCGGCTTCGAGGAGCTCGCGGCCGCGCTTCGTGCCGTAGTGGTGGGGCCGCCGAGGTTCATGTTGTAGTCGCCGGCGACGCAGTAGTCTCCGTCTGTGCCGCGCCCGCTCGCAGAAGGACTGTATGAGCACGTCATCACGGAGGCGCTCGACAAAGCGCTGAGTGGCGAAGCGGGCCAGAGCGAGATCGCCGAAATCGACGCCGCCGATGCGCCAGCGGCTTTCGCCCGCCACGTTGCGCGTGAAATCGAGCGCGTGCTCAGGACTGTGGAAGGCAAGGAGCGCGTGCAAGCGCAGGCCGCGCTCGCGAACAGTCTGCTCGGCCGTCTCGACGAGCTATCGCCTGGCGGAGCGATCGACGACGAGAAAATCGCGCCGCCGCCTCGCCGACTCGATGCCGTCTACCGCGGCGCGGCGCCGGTCCGGCCCGCGACATCGCTTGCGTCGAGCACGCTCCTTACGCGCAATCGTTCCGAGCCTGCGCTCGGTCACGAGCTCGCGCGCGAAATCGCGTCTTCAGATCGCATCGACGTCATCATCGCGTTCGTGTCTGTCGGCGGCGTGCGCGCAATCCGCGACGCGCTCGAAACATTCTCTCGGCGCGGGGATGGCGAGCGACTTCGACTCCTCACGACGACCTTCGGCGGCATCACCGAGGTCGCTGCGCTCGACGCGCTCGCGCGTCTCCCCGGTGTGAGCGTCAAGGTCTCGTATGACGTTCGACGAACTCGACTCCACGCGAAGGCGTGGCTCTTCCGACGCGATACCGGGCTCGACACGGCCTACGTCGGATCGGCAAACCTGACACACACGGCGCTCGGAAGCGGCCATGAGTGGATGGTGAAGGTCTGCGGCGCGGACCTCCCTCACGTCATCGAGAAGTTCCAAGGCACGTTCGACAGTCTTTGGTTCGACGCGGAGTTCGAACTGTACGATCCGTCGTCGAACGAATGTCGCGAGCGTCTCCGCGCCGCGTTGCACGCCGAGAGAGCCTCGTCCGAGTCGCCGACGATGCTGTTCGCGCTTCGTCCGTTTCCTTTTCAAGAAGAGATCCTCGATCGACTCGATGCCGAGAGGGCGATCCACGGTCGCTTTCGAAATCTCGTCGTGGCAGCGACTGGCACGGGAAAGACGGTCATTGCCGCGTTCGACTACAAACGGCAACGTGATCGTCTCGGAGTCACTCCTCGCCTCCTCTTCCTCGCGCATCGGCGCGAGTTGCTCGACCAAGCGCGCACGACGTTTCGACACGTGCTGGCCGACGGTTCTTTCGGCGAGCTGCTCGTGCAGGGAGAGGAGCCGACTCGCTGGGAGCACATCTTCGCGACGATACAGAGTGCAGCGTCGAAGCGGCTTCTGGACCGTTTCGGTCCTGAGCACTTCCGTTACGTCGTCGTCGATGAGTGCCACCACGCTCCGGCGGACTCGTACCAAGAGCTAGTGCCGAAGCTGAAGCCAGAGATCATGCTCGGACTCACGGCGACGCCCGAGCGCATGGACGGGAAGTCGCTGCTCCCCGACTTCGATGGCCACCTCGCCGCCGAGCTTCGACTCTGGCATGCCCTCGAACGACAGCTCCTCGTGCCGTTCGAGTACTACGGAGTGTCGGACGACACGAACCTGTCTCGGATTCGATGGACACGAACGGGCTACGACGTCGCGGATCTTTCGCAGCTGTATACAGGCAACGAGTCGCGTGTCGACAAAGTGATCGAGCAGCTTCGTCGGCGCGTCAGCGATCTGCGTTTGGTGCGAGGCCTCGCGTTCTGCGTCTCCGTTGAGCACGCCGAGTTCATGGCAGCTGCGCTCACGAAGCGCGGAGTGCCGGCGCTCGCCGTGCACGGCGGCACACCAGCGCACGTTCGTGAGGTCGCGCCGCGGCAACTCCGAGAGCGAGCGGTGAATGTGCTCGTCACGTGCGATCTGTACAACGAGGGCGTCGATCTTCCGTTTGTCGACGTCCTCCTTTTTCTGCGCCCGACCGCGAGTGCGACGCTCTTCGTGCAACAGCTGGGGCGCGGCCTTCGGCAAGACGAGGGAAAGAGTTCGTGCTTGGTGCTCGACTTCATTGGCAATCACCGCAAGGAGTTTCATTTCGACGCGATCTTCAGCGCCTTCACCGGGATCGCGCGGGCGAAGCTCGCGAGGGCAACCGAAGAGGGGTTCCCGTTTCTCCCGAGCGGCTGCGTGCTGCAGCTCGACACCAACGTGCGAGACCAGGTTCTCGCTTCGTTACGCGACGCGGTCGCGACGGCGAGGAAGCTCGCCGCAGAGATCAAAGAGCTGGCCGTCCTCGAACCGACGCTCACGCTCGGGCAATATCTTGAGCAAACCGGTCGCGAGGCGAGCGATGTGTACAAGGCCGGCGGCTGGTCGTCGCTGCGTCAGGATGCGGGACTACTCACGGGCCTCGACGAAGCGACCCGAGACTGGAGTCGTCGTCTCGGCTGGCTCCTCCATGTCGACGAACCGACGCGGCTTCGGATGTTGGCGGACGCCACGCACGCGACGCCAGTTGAACCGACCGACGTCGAACGGCGTCGAATCGCCATGCTCGACTTTCAATTGGAGCATCGCGGCGTGCTTCCCCTCGCGGAGGAGACGCTTCGATCCTACGGGTCACGGCCGGTGATCCAAGATGAGCTGCGGCAGCTCGCGAGCGTGCTCATTGATC
>JAYVXB010000486.1:0-14816 GCA_043785585.1 Deltaproteobacteria bacterium
CGGCGAGCGCGACGGAGATCGCGCTCCTCGCACCCGGCGACGCATGGGTCCCCGGCGAATGGCCTCTGGTTCGCGCGCCGTCCGGCGCATGGAGCGGCCCCGTGCGCCTCGCAGCCCCCGCGCTCGACTTCGGGATCGCCGCAGATCTCGTCGACGACGGCCGCCTCGTGCTACGGGGCGAGGTGAAGCAGCTCGGGTGGGCGCCGGACGCGGGAGCATCCATGAACGATTCGAACGACACGAACGCATTGATCGAAGCCGTCGGCGAGGTCCCCGTCGTCGTGCGCGTCGAGATCGGCACCGCGCAGATGCGCGCGCGCGAGTGGGCCGCGCTCTCGAAGGGCGACGTCGTCGCGCTCGGACGTCGGATCGCCGATCCGGTGATTCTCCGCGTCGGCGGCATCGAGGTCGCGCGTGGCGAGCTCGTGGAGCTCGAAGGTGAAGTCGCGGTTCGGATCGTCGACCGCTTCGACGGCAAGGAGACTCGCTCGTGAAGACCCTGTTTCGAACGTTGCTCGTCGTCGCTCCGATCTTCGTGCTCGCGGCGTGCGACAACAAGTCGTCCGGCGGCGCGCCGCCCGCAGCGTCCACGACATCGACCGCGTCCGTCGCGGCATCCGCCTCGGCGGCCCCGTCGGCCTCCGCGGTGGCATCCGCATCCGCGGGCGCGGCGTCCGCGAGCGCGGGTGCGTGGGCCGGCAGCTACAAGAGCGCCGTCGGCCCGTTGTCGCTCCCGACGGGGAAGGGCTACGACGACGTGAAGTGGCAAGGCGACGACTCCGGTGTCGGGCTCGGCGACGGCGCTCTCTCGATCGCGGTCGACGGCGCGACGGGCGTGGTCACAGGTAGCGCGGACGGCGTACTCGGTGCGGTGGTTCTCGACGGCGTCGTCGTGGACGGCCAAATGACCGCACAGATCTCGCGAAAAGATCCGGCCGATCGGGGCCTCACCGGCACCGCCATCGGCAAGGTCACCGGCGACAAAATCGAAGGCACGATGAGCTTGTCGCTCCCGGAGGCGAACGTCATCCGCAAGGTGACGTTCACGCTGACGAAGAAGAGCTGATGTTCCGCCCGACGCGGTATCTGCGATGGGCGCGTCGCTTCTACGGACAGGTTCCGTTCGATCTCGCGTCGAGCGGAATGACGACGGTGACGCACGACGAGCTCGGCTCGCCCGCGACGTCGCTCGACGATCCGTCCGGGTGGGGGCGGCTGCGCGCGGCGATCGCGCGGTACAACGCGGTGCCCCCCGACGAAGCGATCGCGACGCTCGGCACGACGCACGCGCTGTGGCTCGCGTACGCGACGCTGCTCTCGCCGGGCGACGACGTGCTCATCGAGAATCCCGGGTACGAGCCGCTCGATCGCATCGCCGAAGGCATCGGCGCGCGCGTCGTCAAATTCGAGCGCAGCTTCGCCGACCGATGGGCGCTCGATCCCGCGCGCGTCGCACGAGCCCTCACGCCGCGGACGCGCGTGGTCGCCGTGACGAACCTCCACAACCCGACCGGCGTCCGCGCGAGCGACGACGCGCTCCGCGAGATCGCGCGCCTCGCCGAGTCGCGCGGCGCGTTCTTGCTCGTCGACGAGGTCTACGCACCGTTCGACGATCTCGTCGACTCGCTCGGCGTGTTCCAGGGGAGCGCCCGCCGTCTCGGCGCCAACGTCGTCACCGTCGCGAGCCTCACCAAGTGCTACGGCCTCGGTCCCGATCGCTTCGGCTGGATGCTCGCGCCGCCCGACGTCATCGAGCGCGCCGAGGACACGATCACCGCGAGCTCCGGCATGCTCCCGTTGTCGCACGCGCACCTCGGGGCGCACGCCTTCGATCGCATCGTCCCGCTCGCCGAACGCGCCCGCTCTCTCCTCGCCGGCAAGCGCGACACCGTCGCGACGTGGATCGCGTCACGCCCCGATCTCACCTGGAGCGCGCCCGACTCCGGGCTCTACGGATTCGCGACGTCCTCGCGCAGCGGAGATCTCACGAGCACGATCGAGCACGGCGCAACGAGCAAGGGCGTCCTCGTCGCGGCAGGATCGTTCTTCGGAGTCCCCAACGGATTCCGCCTCGCGTGGTCGATCCCCCACGACAAGCTCGCCGAAGCGCTCGAACGCCTCGGCGAGGTGCTCCCCGGCGTCTGACTACGGAGTCGCTGCCGGCGGCGCCGTCTCGATGTGGAACTCGACGCGGCGGTTGTTCTTCCGCCCGACGACGGTCTTGTTGTCTTCGATCGGCTTCTCCATCCCGAAGCCCTGCGCGGAGAGTCGCGATTGGTCGACGCCGTGCTTGATGAGCCACGTCATGACGCTCGCCGCGCGCTGACCACTGAGCGTCTTGTTGTACGCAGCAGGGCCGACGTTGTCGGTGTGCCCCTCGACGCGAACCTTCTTGATCTCGGGATGGTCGATGAGGATCTTGAGCACCGCGATCAAGATCGTCTCGCTCTCCTTGAGGATGACCGCGCTCGCCGTCGCGAACTTCACCTGATCCATGATCTTGATCTGGTCACCGACGATCGCCGCCGCCGGGCATCCGTTCTTCTTCGGATCGGGATCCTTCGGACCCGCGGCGTCCGGGCAAGCGTCGTCGTCGTTGAGGATGCCATCCTTGTCGCGATCCGGATCCGGCGGGCATCCGTTCGTCTTCGGGTCGTCGGTCTTGACGCCCTTCACGTCAGGGCAAGCGTCGACATCGTCGAGGATGCCGTCGCCGTCCCTGTCGGGCGGGCAACCGTTCGTCTTCGGATCGCTCGTCCTCACGCCCTTGACGTCGATGCAAGCGTCCTCCTCGTCGAAGACGCCGTCTCCGTCGCGATCCGGCTTCGGCGGAGGCGGCGCGACGACCGCGGCCGCGGGGGGACATCCGTGTCCGCGAGCGTCATCGTTCCGCGGGCCCGGGTGGTCGGGGCAAGCGTCGCGATTGTCGCGGATGCCATCGTTGTCGCGATCGCCGACGACCTCTTTCGGCGGCTCCGGACGATACCCCGGCACCCACTCGACCGACGCGAGGACACGCACGGCCGGCTCGCCGAGACCGCGCGAGAGCCCGGGACCGATGCCCGCGCCAACGCGCCAATCCGAGCCGATCGTGTAGTGACCACCGAGAATCACCTCGAGCGGCGTCGCGCGTTTCGAGAACGCAACGTCGCTCGAGCTGACGCCGGTCGCGCCGTAGAGCTCGGGCCCCACGAGCAACTTGCGATCGAGGACACGCACGCCCACGGACGCGCCGAAGATGAGCTCGCTCGAGACCGGGCTGCCGTCGAACGACTGGTCGAGATCGCGGAAGTGAACGCCGATCCTCGCGCCGTAGACGATCATCCCGATCTCGCCGGCCGCCATCGCGTGGACGATTCCGCGCGCGCGCTCGTCGCCCGTGTACGCGTTTCGTTCGCCGGTGGGCATGAACACTTGGCCGCCCGCGGCGATCGTGAACGGCGAGCCGTAGACGCCGAAGATGCGCATGTCGGCGGAGAAGCGCAGGTCCCCGAGCGCCGCGTGGCCCGGTCCGGAGAGGCGCTGGCCGTTGATGACGGCGTTGTCGCCGCTGTTCGCGAGCGCCATCGGCAGATTGAATCCGACGCGCAGTCGATCGCCGAGGACGAGGCTTCCGCCCGCGTGCAAGAAGAACTGGCTCGATACGATCGCCGCCCGCTCGTTTCCATCGGCGCCGTAGACGACGAGCGGCTTGTAGGCGTACTCGCCGACGAGCCCGAGCGCCGGGCGAGCGCCTCCACGCATGTCGAGTGAGTCGAGAACGAACCACTCGCTCCCTCGCTCCGACGGATTGAAGCGATCGACGCCGAAGCCCGGAGTGACCGCTTGTGCCGACGCGATCCGTGGGACGAGGGCGACCGACAACGCGAGGAGCGAAGACAGCACAGCCTTTTGCATGGGCGCCATCCGACCGGAGAACAGCAGGCCGCGTCAAGGGCCTCGCGCATCTGCAGGCGCGACTCCCGCGCGACGCGAGGCGACCACGCCGACGCCGACGAGAATGAGCGCCGCCGCGACGAGCATCCGTCCGCTGAGACCTTGCCCGAGCTGCGCCCACTGGAGGAGCGCCGTGAGCAGCGGTTGCAGATAGATGTAGATGGTCACGAGGCTCGGGGTCGATCGACCGAGCGCCCAGGCGTTCGTGATGTACGCGATCACCGTCGGTACCGCGACGACGAATCCGACGAGCAACCACGCGCGCGGGGACCATTCGGCCGCCCCGCTCGCGAGCGCGCGCACCCCGATCGGCGCGAAGAGAACCGCGCCCCACGTGAAGATCCACGTGATGACCGTCATCGCGCCAAGGCGCTGGATGATGCGCCGACCGAAGATGAGATAGAGCGAGTACCCGACGCAGTTGATCGCGATGACCACGGCGCCGAAATCGAGAGAGCGAACCCCCGTGAGCCAGAGCACTCCGCCGAACGCGAGCGCCAAGCCGATCGCCATCCGAAGGTTCGCCCGCTCGTGCCGAAAGAGCACCGACAGCGCGGCCGTGAACACCGGAATCGTCGCGCCGAGAAGCGCCGCAGAGAACGCAGCCGTGTGCTTGAGCCCGTAGAGGAACAGCGCCTGGTTGAGGACGATGCCGATGAGGGACAGCCCGGCGAGCTGCACGTGGTCGCGCAGCGTCGTCTTCACGCGCGTCCCGGTGAGGGCGGCGAATCCGTGGAAGAATGCTGCAGCCCCCAGCATGCGCGCCATCGCAAGCGCCGCGGGCTCGACAGCGCCGCCGCCCGACTCTACAGGCGACATCGCAAGCTTCCCCTCGACCGCTCCGGCGGCGAAGGACACCTGCACGACGAGGAGCGCGACGTGCGTGGCCCACTCCCGTCTCGCGGGAGCGCGCGGGCGCGAGGGGCACGACTCGCGCGACTCGGACGAAGCTGGCACGCCCATTCCTTGCCCGTTTCCGTGGCCCTGATGCAAGCGCGATCCACTCGAAAAGAAATGCGAAGCCTCCGCACGGCCCTTCACGTGCGCTGCTAAGCTTCGCCAGGTTCAAAACCATGTCGAGCTTCCTATCGTCTCTCCTCGGTGCGACGTTTCCGCTGTTCGGGAGCACGCTCCTCCTCGCCGTGATGGTCGTCGCGGGCTACACGTTCGGCGTCGCCGTCTCGGCTGGCGCGAACGGAAGAGCGCGAACGTTGCAGGCTGCACGCTTCGGCGCGTACGGCACGGTCGCCCTCATCGGCGTCACCGTTCTCTGCCTCGCGTACGCCTTCATCAGCCACGACTTTCGCATCCGGTACGTCGCGCACTACTCGGATCGCTCGATGGCGATCGGTTACTTGCTGACCGCGCTCTGGGGCGGACAAGACGGCTCGCTCTTGTGGTGGCTCTTCTTGCTCAGCATCTACATCGGGCTCTGCGTAAGGTGGCTCGGCAAGCGTCACCTCGAGCTCCAGCCGTACGTCATCGCGACGCTGATGGCGGTCGTGCTGTTCTTCTGCGTGCTGATGGCCTTCGCGGCCAACCCGTTCTCGACGAGCGTCGCAGGCGCGCGCGCGGACGGCGAGGGGCTCAACCCGCTCCTCCAGAATTTCTACATGATCATCCACCCGCCGAGCCTCTATGTCGGCTTCGTCGGATGCACGATCCCGTTCGCGTTCGCGGTCGCCGCGCTCATCACGGGGCGCCTCGATCACGAGTGGATCGTCGCGAGCCGCAAATGGATGCTCTTCGCGTGGATGTTCCTCGGAATCGGCAACACGCTCGGCATGCTCTGGGCGTACGAAGAGCTCGGCTGGGGCGGCTACTGGGCGTGGGATCCGGTCGAGAACGCCGCGTTCATGCCGTTCATCACGGCGAGCGCGTACATCCACTCGGTCATGATCCAAGAGCGTCGCGGGATGCTCAAGGTGTGGAACGTCTTCCTCATCTGCCTCACGTTCTTCATGACGATCTTCGGGACGTTCCTCACGCGCTCCGGCGCCATCGCGAGCGTGCACTCGTTCGCGCAGTCGTCGATCGGCACGTACTTCGTGCTCTTCCTCGTCCTGCTCGCGGCGTTCGCGCTCACGCTCGTTCTCTACCGTTGGCCCGAGCTCCGCGATCTCCCTCCGACGAAACGCCTCCGTTGGGCGGCGATCGTCACAGGATGGGTCGTCGTCCTCGCGTTTGCGCCCGGACTCGTGCTGTTGCTCGGCAAGATCGCGATGCCCGCGACGGCGAAGGTCGGCATCTTCGCGATCAGCACCGGTGTCGTCGTCTACTTCGGCCTCGAGGTCGTCTACCGCTGGATGACCCGCGGGCTGCTCCTCAAGTCGCAACGTCCTGCGTTCGAGTCGGTGCTCTCGCGCGAGTTCACCTTCATGCTGAACAACTGGGGCCTCCTCAGCTTCCTCTTGTTCGTCCTCGTCGCGACGACGTTCCCGATGATCACCGAAGCCGTCTCGGGCGAAAAGGTGTCGGTCGGTCCGCCGTACTACAACGCCTGGGTACAGCCGATTGGCCTGACGATCTTTTCGCTGATGGGCATCGGTACGCTCTTCGGTTGGAAGAAGACGAGCGAGGGGGCGCTCAAGCGCGCGTTCTTCTGGCCGGCGGTGCTGCTCGTTCTCACCGCGGCGACGCACTTCGCGATCGGTGGCCGCATCGGCTACCCCGCGGTCGTGTGGAGCGACGCGGTCTACGCCGGCGGGCTCGGCTCGGTGCTCCGTGCGTTCAACGCCTTCACGCCGGTCATCGGCGTCTCGATGTGCGTCTTCAACACGGCGATCATCGTCCAAGAGTTCGTCATGCTCTTCCGCTCCCGCGCCAAGACCGGCGCCGGAAAGGGAACGCCCGCGATCCTCTGGTGGCTCGGAGGTCTCCCCGGATTCCTCTTCTCGGTCGTCACGCTCGCGCCCGCATCGCGGCGACGCTACGGCGGGTACATCGTCCACTTCGGCATCGTCTGCATGTTCCTCGGCTTCACCGGGAAGTCGTGGACGATCGACAAGGAAGCGACGCTCTCGCAGGGAGAGTCGGTCGCGGTCGGCGACTACCGCCTTCAGTACGTCGGCCCCCGCATGGAGCTCGACAACACGAAGCGCATGGTCTTCGCGGACATGAACGTCCTCGACAATGGCGGAAAGATCCTCGGCAAGATCGCGCCGGCAAAATTCATCTTCAAGCGCATGCCCGAGTCGCCGACCACCGAGGTCGCGATGCTCCACACGCTGAAGGACGACGTCTACGTCGTCGTCGGCACGATGAATCCGCAGACGAAGACGGCGTCGCTGCAGTTTCACATCAACCCGCTCGTCAGCCTCATCTGGCTCGGGTGCATCATCCTCATCGGCGGTAGCATCATCTGCATGTGGCCGCAGCTCGAGCCGAGCGAGTCGCGCGTTTGGGCGTTCGCCCGGGGAGGCGCGTCGGTCGCGGCAAGCGTCTGCCTCGGTGTCATCCTCGCGATGACTCCAGCGCGCGCGTTCGCACAAGGCACATCGAGCAGCTTGCATTCGGGGACGGTGCACATCGAGGACGAAGGCGAGCGTGCGCTCTTCGGCAACTTGCGATGCATGTGCGGAGGTTGCGCGCGCGATCTTCTCTCGACGTGCGCGTGCTCCACGGCCGACGACGCGCGCGCGGCGATCCGGAAGAAGGTCGCGGCGGGTGAATCGCGCGATCAGATCATCAACGAGTACGCGGCCGAGTGGGGATCCGCGTCGCTCGCGATCCCGCCGGACAGGGGGGCGATGCGCGCGATCTATGCCGTTCCGCTCGCCGTGATCGCCGCGGGAGCGGTGGGGCTCGGCGTCGTCGTGCGACGATGGCGGCGAAAAGGAGACGACTCGTCGCCCGGTGACCGAAAGAAACCTGCCGCGAAAAACGGCGAGAAGTCGACGGGGCCCGACGCCTACGACGCGCGCATCGACGACGAGCTCAAGGACCTCGATGGCTAAGACGGCAAGAGCCGCTCGCTCGAAAGCAAAGCCCGCGGCAGCGATCCCGGAGAGCGCGAAACCGTCACCGGAGGAGACCGAGCGATCTCTCGGGCGCTGGGTCGCGCGAGGTCTCCCGCTCGGCTCGGTGCTCGTCGCGCTCGTCGTGGGCTTCACCACGAGCCTCGGGCCGGCGATCCTCGTGCTCGCGGCCGGTGCGCTGCTCGGAACGATCTCGCTCCTGTGGGCGAGCGTTCGCACGCTCGGAGGCGACGCACCGCTCCCCGAGGACCTCGAGGCGCTCGCCGCGCGCAGGCACGGAGTCGATGGTCTCGCCGAGCACAAGCGCCGCATTCTCCGCGCTCTCAAGGATCTCGAGCACGAGTACGAGGTCGGCAAGATCGAGCAAGCCGATTACGACGAGATCGCGGCTGCGTACCGAGAGCAAGCGAAGGACGTCATGCGCGACATGGACGCGGACATCGAGCCGCTCCGCGAGCGCGCCGAGGAAATCGCGCGCCAGCACTTGAAGAAGCGCGGGCTCGACGGCGCCCCCGACGACGCCAAGGAACCCGAGGAGACCGACGAAACGCAACGTCCCTCGGATCCGAGCGTGCCCGCGGCGGGCGCATCCGATCCAGGCGACGCTTCGGTCCGCCCCGAATGCACCAAGTGTGCAACGTCGAACGAGCCCGACGCCGCGTTCTGTAAGAAGTGCGGCGCGACGCTTCACGATGTGGAGGCGACGGATGCGCCGTAATTGGATCGCCACGGCGATTGCGCTCGGCGCGCTGTGTTCGAGCGGTGTTGCGAGGTCGCAGGCGCCGTCGGCTGCGACGCGCCCCGCCGCGCCGCGTGCGAGCGCCTCGTCGAGCGCCTCCGCAAAAGCATCCGCAAGCGCGGCTGCGCCCTCCATCGCGCCCGCGGCAGCCGCCCTCCCTCCTGGGCATCCGACGATGCCCGACGGCGACGACGACGATCCCGGCAGCCCACACAATCACGGAGGTGGAGCCACGCCCCCGGGAATGCCGCGCCCGCTCGCCGACACATCGGTCGAGGATTCGCAGCTCCCTCCTGGCTCGATCGCCGTCGACATCCGCGACCCCGAAGACAAACCGATCGCGAGCGAGCCCGTCTCGCTGGGAATCCTCGTGCAGTCCGTCGCCAAGGGTGACGGTCGTTCGCACCGTGCGCAGACGACGGACGACGCGGGGCGCGCGGTTTTCTCACAGCTCGATATGGGCAGCGGAATCGCTTACCGCGTCACCGTCGTCAAAGACGGTGCGACGTTCGCAGCGACGCCCTTCCAACTCCCGCAAGGGAAGGCGATGCGCGTCGTCCTCCACGTCTATCCGGTCACGCACGACATTCGTCAGGCGTTCATCGGATTCGAAGCGATCGTCTACGCCGAGATACGCGACGACCGCATCCAGTTCGAGCAAGCGCTTCGCGTCTACAACCTCGGCAAGGTCGCGTGGGTTCCCGACGACTTGATCATGGCGCTCCCCGAGGGGTTCACCGCGCTGACATCGCAACAGTCGATGAGCGATCAAGGCGTCGATCCCGTGGACAAGCGCGGAGCGCGACTGAAGGGGACGTTCGCGCCGGGGCAGCACGTCATCGAATACCGCTGGCAGCTTGCCTGGTCGAACGACAGGAACGTCACCGTCGACGTCGGACTGCCTCCTCAAGTCGCCGTCGTTCGCGTCATGGCGGCCGCGTCGCAAGAGATGCGTCTCGAGGTCGACGGGCTGCCTCGCGCCGAGAGCCGCGCCGACAACCAAGGACAGAACATCCTCATCACCGAGCGCCGGATGAACCGCGGCGAAGAAGCGCTGACGCACGTGCGCATCAACCTCAAGGATCTCCCCACCGCCGGCAACGCGAAGTACTTCGCGAGCGGCGCCGCGGCGCTCGCCGTGTTCGGCGGGCTGTTGTTCGCGTTCGGAAACGGAAGGCATCGCTCCCCCGCCGCTCGCCTCGGCGACGCCAAGTCCGCGCGCAAGCAGCTCCTCGCGGATCTCGAGGGCCTCGAGCGTGCGCGTCGCGCCGGCGACGTCGGTCCGAAATCCTACGAACGCGCGCGTCGCGAGATCATCGACGCGATCGCGCGGACGCTAGCGAAAAGCGCCGACTGAAAAAAGCCCCGCCCTCGCTCTCCCTCCGGTGCTGTGGGCAACCTGACCACAACGCTGTGGGACCGCCTGCGGACAGGCCTGCGGACAGCTCGACCCCCCTCGGTACTCCCCACTCCTCCCCGCCGAGTCCCCCGGCGCGCCCACATGACTTTTCACCCGAAACACGATTCGTCTTCGCGGGTTACTGCGTTTTCCCCTGTGTCCACAGGCCCTATCGACACCACTACAGATCTAATCTAATGAATCCTCAGGAAGAGGCAGATGGAACTCACTGTCGCGAAAAAGGACCTGCTGAAGCTCGTCACGCGGATGCAGGGCGTCGCCGAGCGCAAGAGCACGATGCCGGTGCTCTCGAACGTGCTTTTGGCCGTCGACGGTCCAAACGCGCTGCGCCTCTCCGCGACGGATCTGTATCTGGCGATCACCGGCCGCATCGCGGCGGAGGTCGTCAAGGGCGGAAGCGTAGCCATACCGGCCAAGGACTTCCTGGAGCGCGTCAGGATGATGCCGGACGGCCCCATCCACATCGTCACGCAGGACAACTCGACGACGACGCTCAAGGCCGCTGGGAGCGCGCGTCGGTACACGTTGCGTGGGATGCCCGGTGACGACTTCCCGCCGTTGCCCGCGCCGGCCGAGGGAGCGCCGACTCTCGCGCTCGACGTCGAAGTGCTCCAGCAGCTCATAGGCAAAACGCATTTCTCGATCTCGACGGACGAGACGCGTGCGCACCTGAACTCGGCGCTCTTCGAGTGGGAAGGCGATCTCGTTCGGATGGTGACGACCGATGGTCATCGCCTTTCGAAGATGGAGGTCAAGGTCACCGGGCGTCAGGCGTCGGCGACGATGCTCATCCCGCTCAAGGCGATCCAAGAGCTGCGTCGATTGTGCGACGAAGCGGCGGCCGACGCGAAAGAGTCGAAGGACGCACCCAAGCCTCAAGTGCAGATTACACAGAGCGGCTCGAGCGCGTTTTTCCAGGGCGCGGGCATGGCGTTCAGCGTCAAGCTCGTCGACGCGCAGTTTCCGCCGTACGCGCAGGTGATCCCGCAGAACAGCGATAAGCAGATCCGTGCGCCGCGCGCGACGTTCTCGGACGCGCTCAAGGCCGTGTCGATCGCTGCGAGCGAACGTACGGGCGGCGTGAAGCTCGCGTTCCAAAAGGGCACGATGCGCATCTCGACCGAGTCGCCGGAGAGCGGCGACGGATTCGACGAAGTGCCCGTCGACTATGCGGGCGCGCCCATCACGATCGGATTCAACGCGAGGTACTTCCTCGACGTGCTCGCGGCGCTCGACGAGGACGACGTGTTCCTGGGCCTGAGCGGCGAGCTCGATCCCGCGGTGCTTCGTCCGGCGAGCGATCGGCAGTTTCTCGCCGTCGTCATGCCGATGCGCATCTGACTCGCCGGTAGCATCGAGTCATCCCGCCAAGGCCTTGATGCGCGCGCTCGCGATCGAATCGCTGGCCGTGCGCGGCATGAGAAACCTGGACAAGGTCGATCTCGAGCCGGGGCCACGATTCAACGTCATCTCCGGCGACAACGGCCAGGGGAAGACGAACCTCCTCGAAGCGATCTACGTCTTGTGCACGTCGAAGAGCTTCCGCGCGCCGCGCCCTGGCGATCTCGTCGCGCACGGTGGGGACGTGGCAAGCGTCCGCGCCCTGCTCCGTGAAGAGGACTCGGTGCGCGAGCAGAGCGTGGGGCTGCGCGCGGGTGCGCGAACGGCGCGCGTGGACGGGAAGCGCCCCGCGACGCTCGCTGCGTACGCAGTCGTCAGCCCGGTCGTTCTGTTTCACCCCGGAGCGGTGACGCTCTCTTCCGGATCAGGGAGCGAGCGCCGTCGCATGCTCGACCGCGTCGCACTCTACGTGTCGGCGTCGTCGCTGACGGAAGCACAAGAATATACGCGTGCGCTGAGAGAGCGTCAGCGCGCGCTCGATACACGCGGCGTCGAAGCTCGCGATCTTCCGGAGTGGGAAGAGCTCGTCGTTCGCCATGGGACGGCACTGTCGACGGCGCGCGAGGAAGCGTCGTCCAAGATTTCCGAAGCTGCGGAGCGAGTCTTCGATCGCATCGGCGCACCGGGCGCGAAGCTGCGCGCGACGTACGTACGCAGCGCTCCTCGCGACGACGACGCCTATCGTGCGGAGCTTGCACGGCGTCGCGCGCAAGACGCGAGGCGCGGAGCGGCGTCGATGGGTCCGCATCGCGACGATCTCTTGCTCGAGCTCGGCGCCCACCCCATGCGCGGGATCGCCTCTCAAGGACAGCACCGCGCCGCCGTCCTGGCGCTCGAGCTCGCGGAGATCGAAACGATCACAGCCGCTCGCGGAGTGCGCCCGATTCTTCTTCTCGACGATGTGTCGAGCGAGCTCGATCGCGAAAGAACCGTGGCGCTTTTCACGTTTCTGCGTCAGCAGGAGGGGCAGGTCTTCCTCACGACAACGCGCCCGGAGCTCATCGATACGGGGACCATGAGCGAAGCCTCGGCGCGGAGGGATTTCACGGTTGTCGGGGGTCACGTCGCTCTCGTTTGACCCGTGCCGCAAGTGGCCGTAACTGCAGGAAGACTCGGCGTCGTTTCGTTTGCGATTTCGGTCACGGAGACGTATACTCGCCAGACCGTTCGCGCCACCCTGGACTGCGTACATCGCAGTCTGAATTCAATCGATCGACGCGGGCCACCTCAATCGAGGTTGTTGGTCCGACAAACAGTCGACGTTCTCGGCGCCCTCCATCGCACAAACACATGTCGAACTTGACCACTCCGCCGCAGAGCGTGCCGCCTCCGTCCTCCTACGGAAGCGAAAACATCACCGTGCTCGAGGGGCTCGACGCCGTTCGAAAACGTCCGGGCATGTACATCGGCGACGTTCACGACGGTTCCGGGCTCCATCACCTCGTGTGGGAAGTCGTCGACAATGCGGTCGACGAGCACCTCGGCGGGCACAGCGCGCGCATGGACGTGACGATTCACTTCGACAGCTCGGTGACGGTAGAAGACTACGGTCGCGGCATTCCGGTCGGCATGCACGAGAAAGGCGTCAGCGCGGCCGAGGTCGTCATGACGATGCTGCACGCCGGCGGCAAGTTCGATCACTCGAGCTACAAGGTCTCCGCGGGCCTCCACGGCGTCGGTGTGAGCGCGGTCAACGCGGTCTCCGAGTGGTTCAAGATGGAGATCAAGCGCGAAGGACACGTGCACTTCCAGGAGTTTCGACGCGGAGTGCCGGTCGCTCCGCTCGCCGTCATCGGCGACACGGACAAGACGGGCACGAAGATGACCTTCAAGCCCGACCACGAGATCTTCACCACGACCGAGGTCCAGTACGACATCCTCGCCAGTCGTCTGCGCGAGCTCTCGTTCTTGAACGCGGGCTTCGTCATCTCGCTCACCGACGAGCGCGACGGCGGACGCAACGAGATGTTCGAGTACAAGGGCGGCATTCGCGAGTTCGTCGAGCTACTCAACAAAACGAAAGAGCCGGTCCACGACAAAGTCATCGACATCTGCGCCGAGCACCCGGCGGAGAATGGCGGCACGCCGATCGTGATCGACGTCGCGCTGCAGTGGAACTCCAGCTACACAGAGCAGATTTTTTGTTACACGAACAACGTCAACAACAAGGACGGCGGGACGCACCTCACGGGATTCCGGAGTGCGCTCACCAAGGTGTTCAATAGTTACGGCACGGCGCAAAACCTGTTCAAAGAGGTCAAGAACGGCCTCTCCGGAGAAGACGTTCGCGAAGGGCTTGCGGCCGTCATCAGCGTCAAGCACCCGGATCCGTCCTTCGACTCGCAGACCAAGTCGAAGCTCGTGTCGAGCGAGGTTAAGACGATCGTCGAGACGTCGCTCTACGAGAAACTCGGCCGATTCTTCGAAGAGAACCCTCCGACCGCGCGCAAGATCATCGAGAAAGTCATCTTGGCGGCGAAGGCGCGCGAGGCGGCACGAAAGGCGCGCGAGGTCGTTCGCAAAGGGCAGATGGACTACACGAGCTTGTCCGGCAAGCTCGCTGATTGCCAATCTCGCGATCCCCACGACGCCGAGCTCTACATCGTCGAGGGAGACAGCGCCGGCGGCTCCGCGAAGCAGGGGCGCGATCGCAAGACGCAGGCGATCTTGCCGCTCAAAGGCAAGATCCTCAATGTCGAGCGCGCGCGTCTCGACAAAATGCTCTCGTCCGCGGAAATAGCGACGCTCATCACGGCGCTCGGCTGCGGCATCGGTTCGCCCGAAGCGGGCGGCAGCTTCGACATCGAGAAGCTCCGCTACCACCAGATCGTGCTCATGACCGACGCCGACGTCGACGGCAGTCACATTCGCACGTTGCTCCTCACGTTCTTCTATCGGCAGATGCCCGAGATCATCGAGCGCGGCTATCTCTACATTGCGCAGCCTCCGCTGTTCCGCGTGCGGCGCGGCAAGAAGGATCGGTATCTCAAGGATCAGGCCGAGCTCGATCGCTTCTTCCTGGAGCAAGGCGTCGAAGGACTTGCGGTGCGCGCCTCGCGCGGACCGACGCTTTCGGGCGAGCCGCTTCTTCGGTTGGCGGAGCGTCTTCGGATGTTCCGTCGTGCGCTCGCGAAGATCGATCGGCGCGCCGATTCGAACATCGTCGGCGAGGTGCTCCATGCGAGTGGCCTCGGCAAGAACGAGCTCCGCGAACGCAAGAAGGTCGACGCGGCGATCCCGGCGATCCGCGCGCGCCTCGAGAAGAAGTATCCGGACATCTTCCCGCTGACGATCGACGTCGGTTGGGAGGTCGAGCACGGCGCGGCGGCGATCGCGATCACGC
>JAYVXB010000487.1:0-4782 GCA_043785585.1 Deltaproteobacteria bacterium
AAAGCGAGTCATGCCCAATCCTCCTCTTACTTGTGACCGAGACCGTCGCCCGTCATCTCGCGGCAGCGGTCCATGCACGCCGGATCGTCACTGCACTGCGTGGAGCAGTCGCGCGACTTCTGGAGCTGCTTGGCGCAGTCCGGATCGCGCTCGCACTTCATCGGATCCTTTTGCGCCGCCCTCTGCGCAGAGGCACACCCGATCGCGCCGAGCGAAAGCGCGGACGCGAGCGCGAGCGCGAGAAAAGGAACGACGAAGCGCATGCCTTACTCTACCGCGCGCGTCGCGCGCATGCTCCTCACGGTTTCGGCGGCGTCGTCTTGTCGAGGCCCGGGCGCTCACTGAGGCATTTTGACAACGCCGGCTCGAGCCCCTTCATCGCGTGCGGCAAGCGCGGCCGCCCCATCACGGGCGCGCCGAGGCGCGACCAATCGACGCCGTTGTCGCTGACGCTGAGCCACACGAAGAGCGCGCGGCCGCGGATGTTCGCGAACGGAACGCCGCCGCCCTGACCGCCGAACCACATGCGCGAATCGTGGCTGTTGTTCCGGTTGTCGCCCATTACCCAGACCTCGCCCTTCTTCGCGAGGTACGGGCCCTGGTACTCGGGAAACATCCCCGACGCGTGATCGTAGAACGTGAGGTACGCCTCGTCCTCGAGGAATTCGACGAAGAGATCGCCCTCATGCTTCAAGAGCGACGCGTCGGTGTCCTGGTACGAGTACGTCCCGACGTGGCAGCTCGGCACTTCCCATCCGTTGATCCACGGGTGCCCGTTGCGCGCTTCGAGCTTGTCGCCCTCGATCACGATGACGCGCTTGATGAAGTCTTGCTCGGGGTGCTCGGGGAACGCGAACACCATCACGTCGCCGCGCTGCGGAGGCATGTTCGTCCACAGCCGATGGTGCGTGAACGGGATCGCCGGGCCGTAGCTGAACTTGTTGACGAAGATGTGGTCGCCGACCTGAAGCGTCGGGATCATCGATCCGCTCGGGATCTTGAACGCCTCGACCACGAACGCGCGAAGCCCGAACGCGACGAGCGTCGCCATGAGGATCGCCTCGACGTACTCGCGGACCTCGCTCTTCCTCCAGCGACCGAGCTTCGCGTCGACCTCGTTGTCCGCGGCGACGAGCGCGTCGACGAACGCTTCCTCGTCGAAGCGCGGCTTCTCCATCGTGACGCGAAGGACCGCAAGATCCTCGCGGATCTCGTCACGCTCTTTTGCCGACAGCTCGCGGACGATCGCCTTGTCGTGCTTCTCGAAGATCGTGTCCGCCTCGTCGATGAGCGAACGTGCGCGCTCGAACGGACCGCGCAGATGATGCGGGAGATCTGCGCGGAGCGGCGCGTGCGCGTGACGCGCCATCGGCAAGTGGTGACGCGCGGCCCACAGCGCCATCTCGAAGAGCGTGAAGACGACGATGCCGACGGGGACAGGCTGCTCGCGGACGATCCCTTCGATCCATCCGAGGAGGTCGCTCCTCAAGTTGACGCCGCTCGGCGGCGTGAGCGCCCAGACGAGGATGCAGGCGAGGAAGACCGGAAACGCGATGAACCAGACGAACCAGTAGAGCGTGCGTTGAATGCGCGATCGATGCGCGGCCGGCGGCGGCGGCAGCGACGACGGACTGTGCGGCGGTGCGTCGTGCCCTTCGGCGACCGCGTCCGCAGGCGCGGCGGCCTCGCCGTCGGTGGCACCCGCGGCGGGAGCGGCGGCAGTCTCCGCCAGGTTTTCTCGCGGCGTGCTCAAGGAGCGTCACCGATCTCGATCGCGTAGCTCACCGCGGCTGCATTCGCGTTCTGCGGCGCCGCTTGCCCCGCGAGCAACGTGTTGTCGACGACGACGTAATACGATCCTGCGGGCAGCGGCACGGTCTGTCGATACTCCAATCCCTGCTGCGCGACACCCGTAATGCGCGGCTCGGCGTAGAGCTTGGTCACGTCGCCGACGTCGAAATACCAGTGCATCGAGACGTCGGCTTCGTCCTTCGGGATCACGAAGACGTCGACCGCGGGCTGCCCCTCGACGGTCATCGTGATGAAGAGCGATCCCGGTTTCTCGAGGCGGATGGGGCCGATGAAGTCGCGCTCGTTCTGATGCACCTCGACGCGCGCGTTCTCGTACGTGAGGCGACTGCCGCTCTTCACGCGAAACGGATGCTCGGGCTTCTTGCCGAGCGGGATGATGCCCAGATCGAAGTCGGTCTGGTTGTCCGAGTCGCGAATGACGGTGAAGCCTTGGGCGAGCTTGGTCGAGAGCATCTCGGCGCCGAACTTGTCGGCGAAAGGCTGGATCCAACCGGGTGCGAGGCTCGCGAGCTTTTGTTCGATCACGTGCATCGCGAAGCTCGACGACTTGACGCTCTTGACGGGAAAATAAGCGTAGATCGCGTTCTCGTCCGAGCAGCGAAAGTCTTGGTTGTATTCGACGACGCCCGCCGTCGTGAACGTCACCTTCTGCGAGACGTTCGTCCAGGCGTAACCCCACCCGTCGAAGTCCATCATCAGGTCGCCGCTCGCGAGCTCGCGCGTGTGGCAGCTCGTCGGGTAGAAGCGTCCGACGATCGGCGCGTCGTCGGCGAGCTTGAGCGGCGCGTTGCGCGACAGCATCTGCTTGCAGAACTCGCCGAGACCGTACGAGAGCGCTTCGCGGCGCATCGTTCGGTTGCCCGGATCGTTGATGCCGATCGTCTTGCACACGGCCGTCGCGCCGCAGCCGCTGCACGCGACAGCGCCGAAGACGCCGAGGATGGCGACAGCGGCAGCAGCGAAGGAAAGCTTTCGAGAGCGGACGTCGTGGCGCAACTTGTCTCCGTGCGAGCGAGAACATAGGGCGAAGCGTGAAAAGAGTCCCGCGAAGCATAGCGCGCCTCGCCGAGGCAGATGGTACTGTTCGGGCATGTCGGGTGCCCCCTCGGCCGCGTCTGTCTCGAACAGCGTCGCCGTCCTGGGCGCCGGTGCATGGGGGACGGCGCTCGCGAAGGTGCTGGCGGAGAAGGGCGATCGCGTTCACTTGTGGTCGCGTCGCGCGGATCTCGCGGCAGAGATCGCGCGAGACGGAGAGAACGTCAGGTACTTGCCGGGCGCAAAGCTCCCGCCGACGTTGTCTGCGACGCACGATCTCGCGGAGGCGATCGACGGCGCGAAGATGATCGTCTTCGTCGTGCCGAGCCACGCCACGCGCGAGGTCGCGCGCCTCGCCGCGCCGATGATCTCGCCGCGCGCGACGATCGTCAGCGCGACGAAGGGGATCGAGAACGACTCGCTCATGTTCATGGACGAGGTCCTCGAGCTCGAGCTCGGACTCGGACTCGGCCTCGCGAAGGATGGGGCGCCGACCCGATCGGCGCGCAAGCGCCTCGCGTACTTGAGCGGCCCGAGCTTCGCGAAGGAGCTGGCCGAGCAGCAGCCGACCGCGGTCGTCATCGCCGCGCACGACGCGGACGTCGGCGCCGAAGTGATGCGCCGCTTTCACTCGTCGTACTTGCGCCTCTACGCGAGCGACGACGTCCCCGGCGTCGAGTGCGGCGGCGCGCTGAAGAACGTCATCGCGATCGCATCGGGCGCGGTCGACGGCCTCGGCTTCGGACACAACACGCGCGCGCTGTTGATGACGCGCGGCCTCGCCGAGGTCGCGAAGCTCGCGATGGCACGCGGCGGCTCGGCGCTCACCGTGGCCGGCCTCGCGGGGATGGGCGATCTCGTTTTGACGTGCACCGGCGCGCTCTCGCGCAACCGAACCGTCGGGCTCGAGATGGGAAGAGGAAAGACGCTCGCCGAAGTGCTCGCGGGCCTCGGCCACGTCGCCGAGGGCGTGAAAACGGCGAAGAGCGCGTACGACTTGAGCGTGAAGCTCGGCGTCGAGATGCCGATCACGCAAGAGGTCTACAAGGTGCTGTTCGAAGACAAACCGCTGCGCGAAGCGGTCGGCGACTTGATGGCGCGCGAGCTCAGCTACGAGTTCGATCCGGCGGCGATACGCCGCACGAGAGCTTAGGACGAAGGAGGATCGCTTGGAGGTCGGGATGCCCAGGTCATTGGTCGGTGCCGTCGTTGCCGTGCTCGCGATGAGCGCGGCAAGCGCGGCGTTCGCGCAGCAGCCGCAGCCCTACCCGCCGCAGCCGCAGCCCTATCCGCAGCCACAGCCGCAGCCCACCTATCCCCCGCAGCAATACCCGCCGCAGCAATACCCACCGCAGCAATACCCACCGCAGCCTTACTACCCGCCCCCGCCGCCGGCGAAATCCGACAAGCGCGCCGGCAGCGAGATGGGCTTCCTCTATGGAACGTCGATCGCCTACGGCATCGGCACCGGCATCTGGATCGACGCGATCGCGAAGATCACCGATCCCGGACCCGCGGTCATCGCTCCACTCGCGTTCGGCGCGGCGATGCCGATCGGCGCGTACTTCTGGGACGACTACGACACGTTTCATCGCGGCGTCCCGTCGTCGATCGCGACTGGGCTCTTCCTCGGCGGCGTCGAAGGGATGGCGATCAGCGGACTGCAGTGGCAGATGACCGGCAACGGCACCGGCGCGCACTCGTGGAGCTTCTCGACGCAGACGACCGTGACGTTCCTCACCGCGACCGGCGGTGGCGTCGGCGGCTACTTCTTCGGCGAGTGGCTCCGTCCCGATCCGCGCAAGCTCTCGTTCATCGCTAGCGGCGCGGGCTGGGGCGCGATCTCCGGAACGCTCTTCGGCGCCGGCATCACGCCGCGTCGCGCCGGCGCCGACGCCGATTGGAAGGACAGCGCCGCCGTCACCGGCTTCATCG
>JAYVXB010000488.1:0-14794 GCA_043785585.1 Deltaproteobacteria bacterium
CATTCATGCCCGCGCGCCATGGCGCCGCGAATGAACGCGAAGGTGGTGTCTTTGTCGGCCGTCATGGTTTCGGCCGGGTCCATTACGAAGAGATGCGCAGTCAAGGGCAGAGGGTTTAGAAAGGAGCGTCGGGAATGTTCGTCTTTTTCGGTGCGGAGGGGGGCGGCAGCAGCTCGGGCCTCATGGGCGCGTTCAAGGAGAGCCCGCTCTTCCTGTCGCTCAACTTGCTCGTCAGCGCGGTCGTCATCGCGATGGTCATCGAACGCGTTGCGTTCCAGCTTTCCAAGTACAGCGTGAACTCGAAGGAGTTCTTCGCGCAGATTAAGAAGCTCGTCACTGCGGGTAACATCGACCGCGCGATCAAGCTCTGCGACGCCGGCGACTACCCGACGTTGCAACTCGTGAAAGCGGGCTTGACGCACGCGAACAAAGGTCCGGACGAGATCGACGCTTCGATGAGCGAGAAGATCGGCGAGCTGAAGCCCGCGGTCGAAAAGCGCATCGGGTCGCTCTGGTCGCTCGCCAACATCGCGACGCTCATCGGTCTCCTCGGAACCGTCGTCGGCCTCATTCACACGTTCGGCGCCGTCTCGAACGAGAAGCTCTCCGCCGCGCAGCGCCAGCAGGTGCTCGCGAACGGAATCTCCGAGGCCATGTACAACACGGCCTTCGGTCTCGGCATCGCCGTCACCTGCATGATCGCGCACCTCTTCCTGCACCAGCGCTCGAAGAACATTCAGCACGATCTCGACGCCACGCAGGAGCGTGTCTTCAATCTCCTCACGATTCAGACGCGACCTGGCTCGTACTAGTCGCGAAGGCCAGTGAGGGGACGCTCATGGCGATCGAAACCGAGCAGCTAAGCGCCGCGCAGCGGGGCAAGGTCCGCCGTCTCTCTACTCCGAGGGAGCTCGCTCCCGACGAAGAGGGCGGCGAGCTCAACATCGTTCCGTTCCTCGACATCATCACCAACGTGTTGATGTTCGTGCTCGCGACGGTCGCGGTCACGTTCACGTCGATGATCGATACGCAGCCGCCGCGACCGGCGGGCAACTCCGCACGCCCGCCGACCACGCCGACGCTGTCGCTCAACGTCATCGTGTTGAAGGAGGGGTTCTTCGTCTCCGCGGTCGGGCAGCGCATCGGCGCTGGATGTCAGGGGGCCGGCGCGGGTCTCGCCGTCGGCATGAGCTCGACGGCGACGCGCACGATCACCGATCGTCAAACCAAAGAGAAGAAATCGATTCCCGACTACGACTACGCCGCGCTCACCGATTGCGTGCAGCGCCTCAAAGCGATATCGGCCGACTTCGCGACGGAGAAGCAGGTCGTCATCACGACAGGTCCTGATACCGAGTTTCAAACGGTCATCAACGTGATGGACGCCCTTCGCAAGTCGCCGAAGGGCGACGAGCTGTTCCCGGAAGTCCTTTTCGGAGTGCCCAAGTAATGGCCCAGCCTCCCCCGCCGCAGCCTCCGCCGGACGCACCGGCAGGCGCCTTCGTTCCTGCGGTAGCGCAGAAACCGGCGAGCATGGCGCGCTACAAGCGCGAGCTCCGCAAGGAGATCAAGCGCCGCGCGCTCGAGCCGGAGATCAACTTCCTCAACATCACTGCGATGCTCGACATGATGACCATCATCCTGGTCTTCCTGTTGAAGAGCCTCACGTCGTCCACGGCGGCGCTCCCACAGTCCGACGATCTCAAGATGCCGGAGAGCGTCTTGACGACGGCGCCTGAGCAAGAGCCCGAGGGGCTCGCGATCGTCATCTCCAAGACGAACCTCATCGTTGGCGAGCGTTCGGTTTGCCCCGTGCCGCCGGATTCCGAGAAGGGCATCGAGGCGAAGTACAAGCGCGGCACGCGCAACGACTACCGCATCGTTCCGCTCGAAAACGCGTTGCAGGCGTGGCGTGACACGGATCGCAAGATCCGCGCGGCGACGAAGAAGGACCCGTCGTACAGCGAGGCGATCGTCATCGCCGACAACCAGACGCCGTACCGTCTGCTGTTCGAAGTGCTCTTCACGCTCGGGCAGAACGAGTTCTCGAAGCAGCACATCCTCGTGCTGCAGAGCTCGAAGAAGAACTAGGACGCTCAAGCGACGCCGCCGGCGCTCGTTGCGACGGCTGGCGTGCGCGTGCGTCGTGTTCGGATGGACGTGGCATGACGGAGCTCGTCATGGCGCTCGTCGTCGGCGTGGCCGGGTTGGCGCTCGCCGCGTTCCTCGGGCGCGGCGTTCGTTTGGGCGATCCGGGAACGCCGGGGATCCGACGAACATCGGAGGCGCTTCGCGTCGCGAGCTGGGCGTTCACGACGCGCTCCCTGCGCGCGTCCGCGGGCGTGTGCGGCGTCGGGATGCTCGTACTCGTCGCGGTGTACGGGCTCGCTCGGCGTGGCGAGCTGTTCGATGCAACGGCGAGCGCATCGGAGCTCGCGGGGTGGACGGCTCTCGCGTTCGCGGTCGGCGCGGCGAGCGCTGCGGCGGGGAGCGCGATGGCGCTCTGGGGTGCGACAGGGGCGCGGGCCGGCGCTGTCGCGGGGGCGCGCTTCACGATTGATGGTGGCGTGCAAGTCGCGTTGCGGGGCGGCGCGGTCGCGGGGCTGTCCGCATGCGGAGCGCAGCTCGTCGGCGTCGCGGGGCTCGTCGGCGCGATGCTCGTGGCGGCGGGCGCAACGACGGGTGGACGTGGCGCGCCAATCGTCGCGCGAGCTCCCGCGATGCTCGCGGCGTGGGTACTCGGCGCGTCGTTCGTCACGCTCGTCGCGCAGCTCGGGGGTGACGCGTTCGCCGCAGCGGGCGCGGCGCGCGACGACGCACCGGACGGAATCGGGCGTCACGCGGGCGAGCTCGCCCGCGAATGCGCGGCACGCGCCGCGGAGACCGTCGAGTCTGCCGGCGCCGAGACGATCGCGGCGATGGTCATGGCCGCCGCACTCTTGCCCGAGAACACGGATCGCCTCAACACCGCCGCGAGCGTGCTCGGTGTCGTCCTGTTGCCGCTCGTCGTGCGCGCGCTCGGGCTCGTCGCGTCGGTGTGCGCGCTCTTCGTGATCCGCACCGAGCCGCGCGAGGCGCCCGCCGGTGCGATCGGGCGCGGACTCTACGTCGTGACCGTCCTCTGCGCGATCGGCGTCGCGGGCGCGACCTACTGGACGCTCGGACGCTACTTTCTTCCGTTCTGTTTGTGCGGCCTCCTCGGGGTCGCGTCGAGCCTCGCGCTCGTCGCGTGGGGGCGACGCGCATGGGGAACCGCCGCGGCGCTCGCCGTCGTCGTCGTCGCCAGCTTCCTCCTGGGTCAGCACTCCGGGCTCGCACGCGCGGGGAAATTCGGCGTAGCGGTCGCAGCAATGGGCATGCTCGCGAGCGCTCCGTTCCTCGCATCAATCGCATCGTTCGGCGCGATCGCACGGAGCGCGCGCGTCGCGATCGGCGCCGAGGGCCAGCCCGCGTCGCCGCGCGATCGCTCCGAGCCGCTCGCGGCGATCGGTGACGCCGCCATCGCGATCGCGCGCCCGTCGCTCGGCGGCAGCGCGGCGCTCGTCGCGTTTCTATGCGCCCTCGCGTTTCTCGATCTCGCGAGCGCGTATCGCTGCAGTGCTTGGGCGCAGACGATCGGCCTCCCGCCGCGCGAGTGGTCGTCGCTCGTCGCGCAGTGCCGCGCAGCCGGCGTCACGCCTGACGTCGTGAGCCTCGCGCAACCCGCGCTCTTCGCCGCCGCGCTCCTCGGTGCCGTGCTCGTCCCCGTCTTCGTGGCGCAGCGATCGACGGGGGCAGACGTCGCGGCGCGCGCGTCGGTCGGCAGCACGACGGGCCTCGCCGGCGCGGCGCGCGAGGCGTTGCGACAATCCGTGCGCCCCGCCGTCCTCGTTGCCGCCGCGCCGATCGTCGTGGGCATCGTCTACGGCCACGTCTTCGGTCTCGGCGCGGAAGGCATCACCGCGCTCCTGCTCGCCGCCGTCATCTCCGCGGTGTCGTTCGCTCCGTTCAGCGATCGCGTCGATGCGCCTGCGGTTCCGCTGAAGCTCCTCGGTGCGCTGTCTCTTGCGCTCGCTCCGCTCTTCGTCTGATTCCGCGAACCAGAGCTCAGGAACCGAGCAACGCCGATTGGCGTGCCGTCGGCACGTAGTACCGGCGCATCGAAACGTTCATCAAGAGGCCGATACCGATGAGCACGGTGAGCACGCTCGATCCGCCGTACGAGAAGAGCGGCAGCGTGACGCCGACGACCGGCAAGAGCCCCGTGACCATCCCGAGGTTGAAAATCGCGTGCCAGAAAATGAGGCCGCCGACTCCGACGGCGATCACGGCGCCGAAGCGATCCTTCGACGTCGCGGCGACGCGAAGCGACCAGAGCACGAGGAACGCGTAGAGCGCGACGAGCCCGCACCCTCCGAAAAATCCCCAGTCCTCCGCGAAAACCGGAAATGGAAAATCCGAGTGTTGCTCGTGCAAGAAGAGAAACTGGTTCTGCGTCCCCTTCATGAAGCCTTGCCCGGTCCAGTTGCCGTTGCCGATCGCGATGCGCGCGTGGTGGGGATCCCAGTTGAAGCTGAGGACGTTCTTCTCCGGGTTGAGCCACGCAGTGATGCGTTCGCTCTGGTAGCCCTTCAATCCGTACGTCCAGAAAAGCGGCGCGACGATGCTCGCCGCGATCGCCAGGATGACCACGCTCCGTGTCTGGATGCGCGTGACCGCGACGATCGAAACGAAAATGAGTCCGAGGATGAGCGCGGTCCCGAGATCGGGCTGAAGGCCGACGAGAACCGTCGGCACGGTCGCGATGAGCGCCGGGATGAACAAGTCCTTGAGCGTGCGCCCCTCGCTCTTCGGATCGTTGTGCAGGTACTTCGCGAGCGCGACGATCAAGAACAGCTTCATGAACTCGCTCGGCTGAAAGCTGAAGCTGCCGAGGTAGATCCATCGCGAGCTCCCGCGCACTTCGCGGCCGAGGATGAAGACGAGGATGAGGAGCACGACGCCGACCGCGTAGAGCGCGTAGCCGAAACGCTCGTAGTGGCGATAGTCGATCGCCGCGACGATCGTCGCGAGGATGCCGCCGCCGACGAGCCAGTAGACCTGCTGGAGGTAGACCTCGGAGTACATCCCGCGCGCGACGCTCGTTGCAGAATACAAGTTGACGACGCCGATGACCGCGAGCGCCGCGGCCGCGAGGAAGAGCGCCCAGTCGAAGTGATCGCGGACGCGTCCGAGGACGCCGGGGCCGAACTGACTCACGGGTGCACGCCCGGCGTGGCGGGTTTCGGCGGAGTTGGAGCGCCCGCTTTCGGCGCCGGTCCGCGGCCCGCGCGCTGAGCCTTCAGCTTGAAGTACTCCTCGTAGATCTTCAGCGCGACCGGCGCGGCGGCCTTCGGGCCCGACTCCCCGTGCTCGACGAGGACGACGACCGCGACCTCGGGAGCCTTCGACGGCGCGAACGAAGCGAACCAAGCGTGATCGCGCGAGCGGTACCAAGCGACCTTCGGATCCTCGTCGTTCTTCGCGTGGTAGCCCGTCTGTGCCGTGCCGGTCTTGCCCGCGATGTCGAGCGCGGGATCGTGTAGAGCGTGCGCCGTTCCCTCTTCGCTGTTCACGACCTCGTAGAGCCCCGCGATGACGCGTGCCAGGCTCGCCGGCTTGACGTTGACCTGCCGGCGTACCCGCGGCGGGAACTCTTGCACGACGGATCCGTCGCTCGTCTCGACGCCGCGGACGAGCTGCGGTTGGAAGAGGGTGCCGCCGTTGCCGATCGTCGCGTACGCAAGCGCGAGCTGCAGCGGCGTGACCGTGACGTCACCCTCGCCAATCGCTGCGTTCAGCGTGAAGCCTTTGCGGAAGTACTGCGCGTGAAATCTCAGCGCGTACCACGCACGCGTCGGGATGCGCCCGGCGGCCTCGGGGTTCACGCCAATCCCGGTCTTCGCGCCGAGCCCGAAGTCGACGGCAATCTTGGCGATGGAGTCGAGCCCCGTCGTTTCGGCGACGCCGAAGAAGTAGATGTTGCACGACTGCGCGATCGCCTCGCGCATCGCGACGTCGCCGTGCGTGTGCGAGCAGTGGAGGATCTGCCGCCCGAACGCGATGTACCCGTCGCAGCGGTGCGTCTCGTCGGGGTTCACCGTACGGTTCTCGAGCGCGGCGAGCGCGGTGAAGACTTTGAACGTCGATCCCGGTTGAAACGCACCGCTCATCGACTTGTCGAGCATCGGGCGCAGAGGATCGGGGTAGAGCTTGTTGAACGCCTCGCGCACGCGCCCCTTGCCGGCGCCTCCGGAGAGATCGTTCGGATCGAAATCCGGCTTCGAGTAGAGCGCCAGCAAGCGACCGGTTCGCACCTCGACGACGACGACGGCGCCGGACAAGTGCGGGCGCATCGCTTTCTCGATCGCTTGCTCGAGCTCGATGTCGATCGAGAGACGCAAGTCGCGACCAGGGAGGGGATCTTGCCGCGTCGGTGCGTCGAGGAGTCGCTCGGCGGCGGGACCCGAGCGATAGTGACCGCGCGCGTCGACGACGCGCTTTTCCCAGCCGCGCTGCCCGCGCAGGTAGCTTTCCCACGCATGCTCGAGCCCGGTCGCGCCGATGCGATCGCCTGGCTCGTACCCGAGCGGATTGGAGCGCTGGCGCTCTTCGCTCGGCAGATCTTCGTAGCCGCCCGGGCGAACTTTCGAGAGCGCTTCGGCGTCGATCTCGGCGATGTACCCGAGCATGTGCGCGCCGAGGTTCTTGTAAGGATAGAAGCGGACGGCGTTGGCGATGACCTCTGCGCCGAGGAGCTCGTCCTTGTGCTGCTTCAGCTCGGCAACGACGTCGCGCGGCACGTCCTCGCGCAGGAGGATGCGCTGCATCCAGCACGGCGACTTGTCGTCATCCGTCCTGCAGGCGTCGCGAATCCGCGCCTCGAAGCGCGCGCGCTCGTCCGGGTTGAGGCGGAGCACCTCGGCGACCTTCGGAAACGAATCGGGATCGCGCACGACGGCTTGCCCGTTTCGGTAGCGGATGGGACGGGCGCTCGGCATCACGCGGCCAGGGACGACCTCGACGTTGTACGAGGCGCGGCTCGAGGCGAGGATCTTGCCGTATGCGTCGCGGATCACGCCGCGCGTCGTCGCGATCGTGACGCGCCGGATGATGTTCTCGTGCGCGATGGCGGCGTAGTCGGCGCCGCTGATGATCTGCAAGAAGAACAGCCGCGCGACGACACCGCCGAACGTGAGGAAGACGAAGAGCGCCATCCACTTGTAGCGCTTTCGAAACTCTCCGACGTCGGAGCGGGGGACGAGAAGGTTGCTCACGCGCGCCCCCCACCGGCGTCGGCGCGCGGTGACGTCGTCGTCGCGGCATGAATCCGCTGGGCGACGCGAAAGACGAGCGGCGCGATGAAGCCGGTTGCGAGCACGTGGGGTAGCGCGAGCGGATAGAGCTGGCGCGGAACCCAAGCGTCCTTGTCACGTCCGAAGATCGCGAGGAGAACGAGCACCATCACGCTGTGAAGGAGCGCGAACGCAGTCGCGAGGAGCGCTTGCATCCACATCGTCTGCGCGGCGAGACGCACGCCGGCCGCGCGCGCGAGCACGAACGTCGCGACGTAGGTGAACGTGAAGAGACCGATGGGAGCGATCCCGATGAGATCCGTCGCGTAACCGAGCACGAAGGCGACCGCGGCGCCTCGCGCGAGCGAATACTCGTGCACGCCCATGAAGACGATGAGCGGAAGAACGAGTGACGGAACGAGGCCGGGCACGTGCACCCACGCGATGACGCGAAAGACGTTCGCCTGGAGCAGCAAGAGCACGAGCCCCGCGACGAGAAACGCGAGGTTTCGCATCAGGGCTTCCCCTTCGGCGGTGGGCGCGCGGAGCCGCTCGCCGCGGACGCCGCGGACTCTTCGCCCGGTAACGTCACCAGGATGAGCACCGCGTCGATGCGCGAGAAGTCGACCGTAGGCGCGGCCTCGACCTCTTGATCGCGACCCAGCTCGCGCTTCGATACCTTCGTCACGCGCGCGACCGGGATGCCGCGCGGGAACCACCGCCCCTTGCCGCTCGTGACGAGGAGATCGCCGATCTCGACCTCGTCGCGCGAGTCGACCATCTCGACTTTGCATGCGTAGCGCGCGGGATCGCCCGTGCCCCGCACGAAGCCGCGCGCTTTGGTGCGTTCGTCCTCGACGTCGACGCCGAACGCCGCGTCGACCGCGAGCTGAACGTCGACCGAGTCGCCCGATACGTGCATCACGGCACCGACGACACCGTCGGGCGCGACGACCGGCATGTGCGTGCGGATGTCGCGCGAGCCACGGTCGAGAACCACGCGCGTGACGCGGAAAAATTCGGTGAAGTCCTTGCCGACGATCTGCGCGCTCACCGAGTCGCCCGGCAACGCTTCTTTCATTTGAAGGAGGCGCCGCAGCTGCTGGTTCTCGACCTGCGCTTGTTCGCGGCGGTGAACTTCTTCACGAAGCCGCGCGTTCTCGTACGAGAGCTTGGCGTTGTCCTGCTTCACGTCGACCAAGTAGACGTAGTCGTCCCAAATGTTCGAGATGCCGCGCGCGACGCTCGACGCCGCGAATTCGATCGGCGCGCTGATGCGCAAGATGGCGCGATCCATCGCGGAGAGGTTCTCCGGCTTCTTCATGTTCGCGCGCAAGAAGAAGAACGGGACCGCCAAGAGGACGATCACGATCGCTACGTCGCGGTAGCGTTTGACGAGAGGGGACACAGTCCTCTACCGCGCGGTTTCCATCAGCGATCGCCCGCAGGGGCCCCGTGAGGCGCTTTCATGCGCCTAGCGGGGAGGAACGGGCTCAGCTGATGGTCACCTCCTTCAAGAGCTCCATGTGGTCCAGCGTCTTCCCGCTGCCGAGGACGACCGCCGAAATCGGATCGTCGCTGACCATCACGGGGAGCCCGGTCTCTTCACGGAGGAGGACGTCGAGGTTCATGAGAAGCGCGCCGCCGCCGGTGAGCACGACGCCCTTGTCGACGATGTCCGCCGCGAGCTCGGGCGGCGTCTTTTCGAGAGCGAGGAGCACGGCTTCGACGATTTGGTTGATGGGCTCGGAGAGCGCTTCGCGGATCTCGTCGGAGTTGACGACGACCGTCTTGGGAACGCCGGCGACGAGATCGCGACCCTTCACTTCGGTCGTGAGCTGCTTTTCGAGCGGGTACGCGTTGCCGATCTGCATCTTGATGCGCTCGGCCGTCTGCTCGCCGATCGCCAAGTTGTACTTGCGCTTCAGATAGGCCTGTATCGCGTCGTCCATCTTGTCGCCGCCGACGCGGACGCTCTGCGAATAGACGATGCCGGCGAGCGAGATGACGGCGACCTCGGTCGTGCCGCCGCCGATGTCGACGATCATGTTGCCGCTCGGCTCGGTGATCGGAAGCCCCGCGCCAATCGCCGCCGCCATCGGCTCTTCGATCAGGTAGACCTCGCGCGCGCCAGCGCTCTCCGCGCTTTCTTTGACCGCACGCTTTTCGACTTCCGTGATGCCGAACGGGACGCAGATGATGATGCGCGGCTTCACGAGCGTGCGGCGGTTGTGCGCGCGCGCGATGAAGTAGCGGAGCATCGCCTCGGTGATCTCGAAGTCGGCGATGACGCCATCGCGGAGCGGGCGGACCGCGCGGATGTTCCCCGGCGTGCGGCCCAGCATCTCTTTCGCTTCGCGGCCGACGGCGAGGACCTTGGTCCCACCGCGCGCGTCCTTCTGGACGGCGACGACCGACGGCTCGCACGACACGATCCCTTTGCCCTTGACGTAGATCAGGGTGTTCGCGGTCCCAAGATCGATCGCGAGATCGTTCGAGAACAGGCCGTGCAGCCAGTCGAAGATCAAAGCGTCTCGTTCCTTTCGTGGGAATCGCGGCCCGGGCGAATTTGCCGAGGCTGCCGCCGCGCAGTCCGTGTCGATTGCGGGCTGAAAACCCGGCAATCGTGGGGACCGTCTCCCGCGGACCGGCGAAACGCCGACCTACCGCGCGGGAATCAAAGCTGGATTGTCACCGGATGCCTCTAGGAGGCGGGAATTGACGCTTCTACCATGATGAGGCGTCGTGTCTACCCTGCGCTGAGGGCGCCGCTGGTCGGATGTATAGGGCGACCCGCGTAGCAAAGGCGGGAGGACGAAGCGCGGCGTGAGACGTCGGCGCGGGGGGACCGCGACGACCCATGATTCTCAGCCCTTCGAGATCTTGCCCTCTTTGTGCGGATGATGTTTCCGGCACGTCGGGCAGAACTTCTTGATCTCGAACTTTTCGGACATGGTCCGCTTGTTCTTCGTCGTCGTGTAGTTCGCGCGGCCGCATTCGCCGCAGGTCATCTTGATGAGGTCTCGCATGTGCTCTCTCTAGAAGCCAGATGCCGGAATCCACCCCGGCGAGGCGCGTAACCTACGCGGGCGAGCCCACAAGTCAAGCGCAGCAGCGCGCTCGCGACGCCTTGGCATCGCATGGGCGCTCAGTCGTCGTCGCCATAGTCGAACTTCGTCGGGTTCTTGTCCTCGCGGCCGCCCTTCTTCTTCTTGGGACCGCCGCCGTCTTCGCCGCCGCCTGCGTGCTTGCGCTTGCGCTCGTCGAACGTCTTTCGATGCGCAGCAGCGCCCGCGGGCGCGCCGCCGAATCCGCCGCCGGCCGGCGGGAACGAACCGCCCCCACCACCGCCGCCGCCGCCGCCGAAGCCCCCACCGCCGCCGCCGCTATAACCGCCGCCGCCGCCCCCGCCAGCGTATCCGCCACCGCCGCCACCGGCGTATCCGCCACCTGCAGGACGTTCGGGACGCTCACCCTTGGGGTGCGCGAGGTTGACGACGAGGCGTCGGCCACGCAAATCGGCCGCCCGCAGCTGCTCGGACGCCGTCTTCGCCGTCTCGGGCGTCGACATCGTCACGAAGCCGAAGCCGCGCTTCCGTCCGTCGGCGTCCATCGGAAGGTGAACGCGAACGACACCGCCGGCGATGACGCCGTTGATGAGCGTCTCGACCTCTTCGACGGAGCAGTCGTACGGAAGGTTGCCGACGTAGAGCGTGCGATCCGGCGCGGCCTGTGGTCCACCGCGTCCTCCAGGACCGATCGGTCCGCCCATGCCAGGGCCGCGCGGTCCGCCCGGTCCGCTCGGCGGTCCGCCGAGCGCGTCGCGTCGAGGCGGCTCGGCCTGGAACGGACGCACGGAGATCGATTTGCCAGCTTGCATCGAGCCGTCGAGCGCATCGCGCGCGGCTTGAGCTTCGACTGGTGTCGACAACGTGACGAATCCGAAGCCGCGCGGACGACCGGTCGCGCGATCCTTCGGGAGGCTCACGTTGACGACGGTTCCGCCCGTCGCTTCGAAGAGCTGCTTGAGAACGTCTTCTGAAATGCTGTCAGGCAAACCCGCCACGAACAGCTTCGCTTCCTCATTCGCCATGCGAAAACTTTGGACCTCCCTGTCCAACGCTAAACTTTGAAAACAAAAGAGAGCACGATCGACGGTGAACGACTGCGCGCTCGGCGACCCCGCTCTTCTTCGACGATATCTAGCACGTTCCGTCCGTCAATACGCCGCGGTTCTGGGGCGTCTGAATCTGGCCTCAGGCGATCGGTATGGAAAGGGCGAAGGTGCTGCCCCGTCCGGGCTGTCCCGGCGGGGCTTCGACCCAGGCTCGGCCCCCGTGCCCCTCGGCGATGTGCATGACGAGCGCGAGCCCGATGCCGCTTCCGCGCACGGGTTTTCCGCCGTCGTCGCTCCCTTTCGCGGATGCGCCGCGGACGAAACGCTCGAAGATTCGCTCGCGTTCCTCGGGCGGCACCCCTGGACCTTTGTCCGTGACGCGCACCACGATGGCGTCCCCTTCGCGCGCCGTGCGGAGCGCGATGACGTCGCTCCCGGGGGCGAACTTGAGTGCGTTGTCGATGAGGTTGATGACGGCGAGCTGAATCGCCCGCTCGTCGAGCTTGGCCGCCGGGAGCGCCGGATCGACCTCCACGGTGAGCTCGACCCCTTCGCGCTCGGCGCGGTAGCGATAGACGTTCGCCGCGCGCGTGACCGCGTCGCCGACGTCGCCGCTCATGAGCTCGTACGGCGCGCGCCCGCGCTCGACCTTCGCAAAGTCGAGGACGTTCTCGATGAGCGCGGAGAGGCGCTCGCTCTCGCTCACGATGATGTCGAGGTACTCCTGGCGCTTGTCGTCGTTCGCGACGCGACCCGACTGGAGCATCTCGCCGAACATGCGAATGAGGGCGAGCGGCGTCTTCAGCTCGTGGCTGACGTTCGCGACGAACTCCGTCTTGAGCGCCGACACGCGCCGCTCTCGCTCCGCGACGACGAGGATCGTCGCGAGGCCGAGGATGACGACGACGCACGAGAGCACGACCATCACGAGCTCGAGGAGGCGCCGGCTCTGCACGCCCTTCGCGAGCTCCGCGGTCTTCGACGGCGAAATCTGCAGGCTCCATCCGTAGAGCGTCGTCGGAAAGCGCACGCCGACGGTGAACTCGCCGGCGCCGAGCGGCGGTCCGAAGATGATGCGCCCTTCCTCGTCGACGATGTTCACGCGACTCTGCGTCGGTCCCGCGGTCGCTTCCGAAAAAAGCGCCGGCAGTGTGTCCTTCACGATGCGTCCGATGTCGTGCCACGCCACGACGACGTAGTGCTGCCCCAGCGTCGCCTTCTGCCAGTAGCTGACGAGGAAACTCTGCCCGCGGTACTCGCGATGGAGGTGGCGGAGCTCGTCCAGCGGCTGCTTGCCGAGATCCATGTCGTCGAGCATTCGCAGGACGAGCAAGCGTCGAAACGCTTCTTCTTCCGCCCACGCGCCGCCCGCGCGAGAAGCGAACGCGAGGACCGTCCGCGCGTCGTCGAGCACGAGGATCGCGCGCACCGTCGGAGTCTCGCGCTGCGCGGTCGGGAGCCATCGCTCGGTGAGATCGACGAGGCTCGTCGGATCGGCGATCGCGACGATGACGTTGTCTTCTTCGATGATGCGCTTGTCGAGGCGATCGGCCTTCTCGTTCGCGAGCCCGAGCGTCGCCTCGAGGACCGACTGCTGCCGCAGCTTCTCGACCTGCAGCGTCGTGCGAAACGTGAAGTAGGCGAGGACCCCGACGGCGAGGATGACCGCCGGGAGCAGCACGAAGCTCGCCAGTCGATCGCGGCGCGTCCGGTCCATCGCGGCGCGAATGTAGCGCGAAAGTGACGCGAAAGCCGGCGAGCGGCCGTCAGCGTCGCGCGGGTGCCGACGCGGCGGCTGTGATGCGATCGGGATCCGTGACGACGCCGACGTTCGCGACGAACTCGCCGAACTGCTCTGCGATGTAGTTGAGCGCGTTGCCTTCGTCGGCGGTGAACGGGTTTCCGTCGATGGGATTGATCAGCTCGATCGCACCGAGGAATCGGCCCGCCTGCATGACGGGCGCGACGATCATGCTCCGCACGTGACCGAGCGCTGCGTAGCGTCCGAGCGACGCCGCGTGCGACGGGTCGACGCGCGTCGCGTCGGCGATGACGATCGCCCGCCGTTTGTGCATCGCCGCCAAGAGCAGCGGCTCGCTCTCGGGGTGACGCGCGAGCAGCAGCACGTGCGCGCCGACGCCGTTCGTCGACGTGACGACGAACTCGCGGCGGTCGATGTCGTAGAGGTGCACGACGCCGAAGTGCGCGGGGAGCTTCTCGAGCGCGAGCGTCAGGCAGAACGCGCCGCCGTCGATCGCGTCGCGCACGAAATGCAGATCGTGCATCGCCTCGAAGAGATCCGCGATTAGCTCGTCGCCACTCGCGCGGCCGCGCGGACGTGCCGCTCGCATCGATGCAGACGACGGGCGCGTTGCCATCGTGCGTGCGAAGTCGGGCGCCTGTGGCTGCGCGGCGACGGCCTGCGCGGGTGCAGCGGGGGCGGCGGGCGCGACCGGAGCAGCCTGAGCGGGGAGCGGTTGCGTGTCGTTTGGGCCGAGGGGAGCCGGCGCCGCGGGCGGTGGGATGTGGAAGTCGGGCGCGACGGGCCGCTGGGAAGGCGGAGGTGGCGCGACCGCGGCGGGCGGAGGTGGCGCGAAGGCAGCGGGCGCGGGCGTGAACGCAACGGCCGGCGGCGGCGGTGCGAACGCGACAGGCGCAGGAGCTGTCTTCGGCGGAACGTAGTCGGGTCGACGCGGAAAGCCGATGTACAGATCGTCGCGCCAATCTTTCCACACGAGCGTTGCGAGCGGTCGCACCGGCGGACGCTGCCCTTCTCGCAACATCACGTCGAACACCGCGAGCTGAACGAGCTTGCCCGGCGGAAGCGGCGCGATCGACGCGCGCACTTGATCGAGCTGCCCACGCAGCACGCCTTCCGCAGCTGCATCCGTCGTTCCCTGCGCGACGACGTACACGTACTCGCGGTACGCGAGCGGCACCGCGTCGGACGGATCCTGCTCGCGCTTGAAGATGATCTGCGACGACGCGCCGACCGGAGGCGCCGGCGCGGGCGCCGCCGGAGCTGGCGCGTGCGCGGCGATGGGAGCGATCGGGCGCGCGGGCGCGGCGATGGGAGCAGGCGCGGCGATCGGTGCGGCGGGAGGCGCGGGCTTCGCCGGTTCGCTCACCTGTTGAAGCTGCGCGCCGCCAGCGGCCGTTCCCGAGCCCATGAACGCCGTCGTCTTGCCGACGGCCGGTCGTTTTGCGACCGGCGGCGGATTGTTCACCGGCCGCGGGACGTTTGCGCCGGCGGGCGGTGGCTGCGACGGCGCGGGCGGCGCATGCGACGCGCTCTTCGTCGCGGCGGCGGCGTGCTCGGCGCCCGGCGTGAGCGGCGCGTCGTCGCGCGTCCGCTTCACCTCGT
>JAYVXB010000489.1:0-4775 GCA_043785585.1 Deltaproteobacteria bacterium
GGGTAGATGCCGGTCTCGATCGTCATCACGCAGCCGATCGCCTCGAGCGCGCTCGACGCGCCCATGCAGTGACCGAGCATTCCCTTCATGCTCGAAATCGGAACGCGTCGCGCGCCGAAGACGTCGTGCATGACCTTCGCCTCGGCGGCGTCGTTGTGCTTGGTGCCGGTGCCGTGCGCGTTGACGAAGTCGACGTCGTTGGTCGTGAGACCGGAGCGCTCGATCGCCGCGCGCATCGCCGCGATGCTGCCAGCGGCGTCGGGATGCGGCCGCGTGATGTGGTAAGCGTCGCACGAAAGCCCGTAGCCGCCGACCTCCGCGATGAGTCGGGCGTCGCGCCGCATCGCGTGCGCTTCGGACTCGAGCACGACGAGCCCGGCGCCTTCGCCGAGGATGAGGCCCTGCCGATTCAGGTCGAACGGCTGGCATCGCTGCGGCGCCATCGCTGCGAGGCGAACGAAGCCGCTGAACTGGAGCTCTTGGATGATCTCCGCTGCGCCGGTGACGACCACGTCGGCGCGTCCGCGGCGAATGAGATCCGCGGCGAAGCCGATCGCGTAGTTGCCCGCAGCGCAGGCGGCCGGGAGCGTGAGCACCATTCCCTCGGCGCCGATCGCGCGCGCGATGTGAATGGGGAGCAAGGTCGATCCGTACTTCGCGATGAGCGCGCGCTTCACGCCGGTCGGCCCGCGCGAGATCCACGCCTGATCGAGATCCTCGAGGATACCCGCCTCGCCCATCGTCGTGCCGACGACGACCGCCGTCCTCGGACCACGCAGCGCATCCGCCGCGAGCCCGGCGTCCGCCGTCGCCATGCGCGCCGCCGCGAGCGCCATCGCCGAGCATCGTCCGGTCCGTCGCGCTTCGGCCGCCGAGAGGTGGTCGCGCGCTCGAAATCCCTTCACCTCGCCGGCGAGCTCGCGCCCGAGCCCCGAGGCGTCGAACGCTTCGACCTGCGAGATCCCCGAGCGTCCCTCGCCGAGCGCGCGAAAGAAATCGTCTTTCCCGAGCCCGAGCGAGCTCACGACGCCGACGCCGGTGATGAAGACGCGGGGCGACTGCTGCACGTGCTGCTTATAGCGCTCTGCTGTACGGGTGAGCAACGCGCCGATACATCGAAATGACTGCGAATTTGCCTTCGCATACGTAGTCCGTTACGCACCCGCGCGGCTTGCCTCGTGCTTCGCCACGAAGTAAGGGCAGCGTCGCCGCGGGGCTCGTCTGCCGTCGCGTCCTCCCCAAACGAGACCATGGCTTCCCCGAAACATGTCGCGCCCACGCTCGTCGAGGCGGTTCGTCGCCTCGCGCACGACACCGGGCGCGGCTTCGTCTTCGTGCGTTCGGATGGGACGGAGCGCTTCTGCTCGTTCGCCGACATCGACGCCGAGAGCACGCGCCGAGGCGCGCACCTCGCCGCGCGTGGCGTGAAGAAGGGCGATCGCGTCGCGCTCGTGATTCCGGAGGGCGACGAGTTCGTCTTGTCGTTCCTCGGCGCGCTCTACGCCGGCGTCGTGCCGGTGCCGATTTACCCGCAGCTCTCGTTCAAGAACGTCGACGGCTACCACGAGACCGTCGCGCACATCGCGCGCGCGTCGGGCGCGTCGATGCTTCTGACCACGACGGCCACACGGCCGTACGTCGACCCGGTGCTCGCGAAGGCTCCGGGTCTCCGCGCGATCGCGACCGTCGACGAGCTCGCCGAGCCCGCGCCGCGTCCGCTCGATATCGACGTGACGCCGGATGACCTCGCGTTCCTGCAGTTCACGTCGGGCAGCACGTCGCGTCCGAAGGGCGTGATGGTCACGCACGGCAACCTCGCCCACAACTCCGAAGCCTTCATGGTCCACGGCCTCGGCAAGGACTCGTCGTTCGACAAAGGCGTGAGCTGGCTCCCGCTCTTCCACGACATGGGGCTCATCGGCTTCGTCGTCGGGCCGCTCTTCACGAACATTCCGTGCGTGTTCCTTCCGACGGCGAGCTTCGTTCGCACGCCGCGCATCTGGCTCGAGACGATCCACAAGCACCGCGGCACGATCACCTACGCGCCGAACTTCGCGTACGCGCTCGTCGCGAAGCGCCTCAAGGACAAGGACGTCGCGGGGCTCGACTTGTCGAGCTTGCGCATCGCGGGCTGCGGCGCCGAGCCGATCCAAGCGAAGAGCCTCCGCGATTTTGCCGCGCGCACCGCGCCCGCGGGCTTCGATCCGCGCGCGTTCGTCCCGTCGTACGGAATGGCGGAAGCCACGCTTGCGGTGACGTTCGTCCCGCGGCTCATCGGGCTCCGAACCGACGTCGTCGATCCGAAGGGACTGACCGCGGGCGCGGCGACGCCGATCGCCGAAGGCGGGCAAGAGCTCGTCGACTGCGGACGTGCGTTCCCCGATCACGAGATCGCGATCGTCGACGAGCAAGGCCAACGTCTCGGCGATCGCCAAGTCGGACAGATCATCGTGCGCGGTCCGAGCGTGACGCTCGGCTACTACGAAGAGCCCGAGCTCACCGCCGAGTCGTTCAAGACGATCGACGGCGAGCGTTGGCTCTACACCGGCGATCTCGGCTACCTCGCCGACGAGAACCTCTTCGTGTGCGGTCGCCTCAAGGACATCATCATCATTCGCGGTCGCAACTACTACCCGACCGACATCGAGTGGGCGGTGAGCGAGCTCCCTGGTATCCGACGCGGCAACGTCGTCGCGTTCGGCGTCGACGTCGCGGGAGAAGAGCAGCTCGTCGTCTGCGCCGAAGCGTTTCAGAGCGACGCGGCAGGGCTCATCGAGACGATCGCGTCGACGGTGGCATCTCAGTTCGGGCTCGCGGTGAACACCGTCGAAATCGTCCCGCAGGGTTCGTTGCCGCGAACGTCGAGCGGCAAAGCGCAGCGTCGCAAGACCCGACAGATGTACCTCGACGGCACCTTGCCGCGCGCACGCGGCGTGCAAGGAACGGACGTTGTCTCGGGTGAAGCGCCGACGGACGGCGCGTGAACGTGCGGTTGAAGGCGATCGGAAACAGACGAGTGTGTCGATTTGACGACAGGCAGCCGCGAAATGGTGCCGACGATAGCGAAGCAAATTACGCGGGACGAATTTTGACAAACCGCGTACGGAAGGCGTTTGAATGCAAGCCGAGATGATGACGACGAGCAGCAACGACAACCGACCGACGCATGATCGCGCCCAGCTGCTCACGATGTTTCGCGAGACGGCGACCGAGGTCGTCGAGAAAGATTTTCACCACGTCGTCGAGGCGACGGTGATCAGCGACCTCGGGATCGATTCGCTCGGCATGCTCGAGATCATCGGTTCGATGGAGCGCCAACTGAAGATTCAGATTCCGGACGAGAGCCTGTCCGGGATTGCAACGATTGCCGACCTTCTCGAAGTCGTCGAGAAGCGTCAGGCCAGCTGAGGAGATCGGTCATGCACGCCAAGCTCAAAGAAGACCTGCGCGCCCTCGTGGCGGAGATCTCCGAGATCGACACGATCCCCGACGAGGCGACGTTCAAGGATCTCGGGATCGACTCGATGATGGGCGTCGAGATCGTCGCGGCGGTCGAGCGTCAGTACCAGATCAAGATCGAGGACACCGAGCTCGCCGATTTCAAGACGCTCGAGAGCGCGTTCGAGCTCGTCGTGAAGAAGCTCGCGGCGCGGTCAGGTTCGGCGTCGCTCGCTGCGACGGGCTGATCGTCACGAACGCGGCGCGGACGCTCACGGACAGACGGTCGGCTTGACCTCGCCGGCGACGTCGATCGCGTTCGATCGAACACGAAGCAGCAAGCGCGCGCGCGCTCCCGGTTGCGTCGTCATTTCGAGCACCGCGCCGCGCACCGAATAGAACGACGGCTTCGCGCCGCCCGACGACAGCGCCTCCGACGCGAACCCGTCCGAGAGCTGCCAAGGCGCGCGCGCGCTCACCGCGCGGACGCCTGGCGGCGGAAGCTTCACGCCGCACGCGACGGCGCGATCGAAGAGCCAGACGACGCGGTAGTCGGCGTCTTCGGGATCCCTCACGGCGATCGCCGAGACGGCCGTGAACGGGCGACCGTCGACCGTGCCTGCGAGCGCGGTCGTCGGGAGCGGCGGCTCCGGCGCAGTCTTGGGAGGCGAAGCGGACGACGAGGCGGACGCGCTCGCGATCGGCGTAGTGGGCTCGCTCGACGTCGTCGGCGACACGCTGACGATCGCGGCAGGCGATGCGATGGACGCCGCGCTCGACGGACACGGCGTCGTGGGAAGCGGAGGCGTCGCGGGGGGCGGCTCCTTTGCTGCGCACGCGCAGAGGACGAGCACCAGGACCGACGGTTCGTAACGAAGCATGGAGCCGAGCCTAGCCTGACTCGTGTGGTAAAACGCCCGCCCCGATGACGAACGTTGCTGCATTCGAGAAGGTCCCGTCCGAGCTCGATTTCCCGAAAGAGGAGCGTGAGGTTCTCGCGTTCTGGAAGAAGGAGCGCATTTTCGAACGCTCGCTCGCCGGGATTCGCAACGATCCGACCGCTCCCACGTTCGTCTTCTACGAAGGCCCGCCGACGGCGAACGGAATGCCGCACAACGGTCACGTCCTCACGCGCGTCATCAAAGATCTCTTCCCGCGCTACAAAACGATGCGCGGCTACCGCGTCCCGCGAAAGGCCGGATGGGACACGCACGGCTTGCCTGTCGAGGTCGAGGTCGAGAAAGAGCTCCGCATCCACGGCAAGGCGGCGATCGAACAGTACGGTGTCGAGCCGTTCGTTCGAAAGTGCATCGAGTCGGTCTTCCGTTACACCAAAG
>JAYVXB010000490.1:0-14783 GCA_043785585.1 Deltaproteobacteria bacterium
GCGCTCTCGATCACGGACAACCGCCACTCGATCATCACGCACCGTCGCGTCGCCGGCGTTCTGCGCGTGCGCATCCATCACATGTTCCTCGACGCGCCGCCCAGCGTCGTCGACGCGCTCGTTCGGTACATCGCGGCAGGCGATCGCGACTCGAGCGCGATCGTCGGCCACTTCATCGAGGACAACGCGCATCGCCTCGCGCCTCGCTCGCGCAAGCTAAAGCTCTTCACGCACGGAACACATCACGATCTCCTCGCGATCTTCGAGGACCTCGATCGCCGCTACTTCGACGGCGCGGTCAACGCGGTCATCACCTGGGGCAAGGGCGGGCGATCGCGTCGCGCCGATCCGCGCACGACGATCAAGCTCGGGAGCTACTCCGCCGGCGAGCGCCTCATTCGCATTCATCCGTCGCTCGATCGCAAATGGGTGCCGCGCTACTTCGTGCAGTACATCGTCTTCCACGAGATGCTTCATCACGTCGTTCCGGGCGTTCGCCGCGGGCAACGGACGATGCTGCACCCGCCGGAGTTCGTGACGCGGGAGCGCGAGTTTCGTCACTTCGCGCGTGCGATTCGCTGGGAACGCGCGCAGATCGCGCGGCTCCTGCGGAGCTGACGCCGAGGCGCGCGAGTCGCTGGTCTTGGCGATCGGGCGCAAACGTGTAAGTTCCCCGTGCATGCATCGAGGGAACTTCTCGGCCGGCTCGCGCGTTGCTCACGGGCCGATGCGACTCGAACGACTGCGCGACGCGCGACGTGGCGAAGCGCGCCGTTGGGCGACGCTGCCGGTGGCGCTCGTGACGCTGTCCGCGAGCGCGTGCGGATCCTCGCCGCAGTGCACGTGCCCGGACCGCGCGATCTACGTCAAGGTTCCCGACGATCGCGCGGCGGCCGTGATCGGCGTGATGCCCAGCGGCGCGGCGTGCACGGGTGTGACGCCGTCGTGCAGCGAGCACGGCGTGTCGTCGGGCGCGTGCACACTCTATCGAATCGCGCCGATCACCTCGGGCGCATGCCACGTCGACATCGACTTCGCGGCGCAAGGTCCGCGCTTCTCGACCGACGCGCGCGTCGTCGCGAGCGGCGGATGCTGCGGAGGGCTCGTCACGGATCCACCGAGCGCGTCGGAGGTCGACGTTCCGAGCGCGGGCGACGCAGGCGTCGTCGCCGATGCGGGAGGCGCGGAATGAGCCGCCGCGCGATCGCTCTGTTTCTCGTCGCGGCCGTTGCGAGCGCGTGCAGCGGGCGCGCGAAGGTGCCGACGGGCAAAGAGTCGAAGCCATTGCCGGCACGCTTCACGAACGCGGACGGCGGCATGCGAAAGCAGGACGACGGCGAACCCGCGAGCGTTCCGTCGCGCTACGTCGCGACGATCGGCGCGAAGACGATCGGACCGTTCTTCGCGCGTGGCTCCGGTGGCTCCGCGATCGCCGCGTGGATCGGGAGCGGCGAAGACGGCGTGCGAAAGCTCGTCGCGCTTCCGGTCGGAGCGAACGCGCCCGCAAAAGGCGATTCGTGGGTGCTCGCGAACGTGCCCGCCGAGACGACGGCGCTCGTCGTGCGCGCGGCGGGCGATCGCCCGGGCTTCTTTGCCACGTGGAGCGCGCTCCTCGATCGTGGCGAGGTGCTCGCCGTGATGAGCGTCGGCGCGGACGGCTCCGCGAAGGGACCCGTCGTCGACATCGCGCGTACCAACGATCACGTCGTGTGGCTCGAGGTGGTGCCGACGTCGCGCGGGGCCGTGTGCGTGTGGGCGGAAGAGACACGCGAGGGCGATGCAAACATACAGGCCGTTGCGCTCGACGCGACGGGCAAGCTGCGCGGTCTGCCGACGCGCATCGCGCACGGCGCGTCGGGGTGGCAGGCGATCGGGGCGAGCGATGGAGTCGGCGTCGCGGTCGTGTTGCAACCCGAGTCGGTGAAGGGCAAGCCTGCGGGGAAAGTGAAGCCGAAGGGGGGCGCGCTGTCGTGGATTCGGCTCGACGCCGACGGCCGCACGATGGGCGCACCATTGCCGATCGCGACGACGCCGACCGTGACGGGAGACGTCGACGTCGTGGCCGCGGGAGCCGGCTTCGTCTTCGCGTGGACCGATCGCGCGGGCGAGGACCCCGAAGTCACGATCGCGACGATCGACGGCGGCGGGAAGGTGCAGGCGCCGCGGCGGGCGATGGAGTCGATCGGCGGCGGATCGCTCGCGGGGCTCGTCGCGGGGAAGGCCGGCGTCGTGCTCGCGTGGGACGAGTCGACGCGTCGCCCGCGACCGTCGCGTCGCGTGCACCTGTCGAAGGTGAACCCCGCGGGCGCACCGCCGGCGCAGGAGATCGGCGCGGTCGAGGTGCAGGGGCGTGGTGCGCCGGAGCTGGTCGCGACCGACGCGGGCTTCGCGATGCTCTTCCCCGCGAGCGTGTGCGTGACGACGGGTGCAGCGCCTTGCGCGCCGACGGCGATCGCTCCGACGTTCGTGCGCTTCGACGCGCAAGGGCTCGCCTCCGAAACGCAGCCGATCCGTCTCGGCGACAACCACGACGCAGCCGCGGTCGCGTGGTCGCTCGATTGCGCGGGCGACAAGTGCGCCGCGCTGGCCGCGACGTCCGAGACGCCGACGCCGATCAGCCTCGTCGATCTCGCGCCACGCACGACGCCGTTCCGCGCCCCGACCGTCACGCCGCTCCCGGCGAGCGCGCCGCGCGTCACCGTATTGAAGACGCTCGCGGCGGGCGAGCCGTTCGCGGATCTCGCCGTCGTTCGCATGGGCGAAGGCGCGCTCCTCGCGACGATCACGACGGCCGGCGAAGACGACGAAGAGAAGATCGAGAAAAAGAAGAAGCCGGGCGCCGTCGTCGCGGTGCGCGAGATCGACTCCAACGGCGACGCGAAAGGTCCGCCCTTCGTCGTCACGGGGCGCGCGCGAACGCTCGGCGGCGTCGCGATCGCGGCGAGCGGCGCACCCGAGGACGGCGCGGCGGTCGCGTGGACGGCGCGCGACGGCGCGTCGACGCAGGTTCACGTGACGAAGCTCAACGCGAAGGGCAAGCGCACGAACGAAGTGCAGCTCACGTCGTCGAAGGGCGGTGTCGCCGACGTGACGATCGCGTGGGCGGGCGCGGGGTGGCTCGTCGCGTGGGTCGACGCGCGCGATGGCAACGGCGAAGTCTATGCGGCGCGCCTCGACAAAGATCTGAACAGGACGTCGAAAGAAGAACGCATCACCAATGCGCCGGGCGACGCGAGCGACGTCGCGCTGCTCGTGCAGGGCGAGCGCGCGTACGTCGCGTGGGCCGATCCACGCGAGAGCACCAAAGACGGCTTCGCCGACATCTGGCTCGCGCCGCTGCGGACGAAGGACGCGACGCGCGCCGGCGACGAGCTCAAGATCCTCGGGACTGCGGCGCACTCACGGACGCCGTCGCTCGCGCTCGCGGGCGACGTGCCGGTGCTCGCCTGGATCGAAGAGGCGCCGATGGGGCTCGACACGAGCAACATGGGGAGCTTCGGCGCGATGGTGGCGCGACTCGACTCGCGAGGTCGACCTCAGCGCGAGCCGACGCGCATCGCTCTCGCGGGCGAAGGCTTGGCGACGGGGATCGCGCTCGAGCCGACGCGAACGGGCGTGCGCGCGTACGTCTCGCGTGCGTCGCGCTCCGAGCTCGGGATCGACGCGATGGATCTCGGCGCCGACGGATCGCCCGCGTACTCCGTTCTCGCCGTCGAAGGTCCTCCGTCGATCGACATCGCGCTCGCGCCGCTCAGCGGGTGGCTCTTCTACGACGACGAATCGGGCGAGCCGGGCGAACGCAGGCTCCGCCGCGCGACGGTTCTCTGGAGGCGCTAGTGCGCCGCGCGCCGCTCGTCGTCGCGTGCGCGGCCGCGTTGGCGGGGTGCCCGTCGCACCCGCCGGTCGTGCCGGGAGGCCCGCGCTCCGACGCTCCAGGCGCCGCGTGCGGCGGTCTCGACGGCACCGCGTGCGGGCGGGCGCGCGGGCTGCTCTCCGCGGCGAGCTCGTTCAGCGACGTGAAGCACGAGATCGTCCTCGACCCGACGAGCAGCTTCGCGCCCGGGCGCGGCCTCCAGCGAACGGACGACGGCCTCTGGAGCGCGACGACCACCGCGTGCGCGAGCCCGCACCCACGCGCGTCGTCCGCACCTGCGACGACCGGAGCATACGATGCGACGACGATCGATTTTGGCTTCGTCGGGATCGCCGTCGACAACGTCCTCGTCGGCGCCGACGTCGATCTCGCACTTCATCTCGGCGTCGGAGGGACCGCGTCGACGCACAGACTTCGCCTCGTCGCGATCGCGTACGTCCGCGATCTCGATCCGCAATTTTTCGACGCCACCGAAGACGTCACCTACGGCGACGCGGCGTGCGCGTGCGGACGCGCGACGCACTTCGTCGGCGCGGTGAAGATGGGCGGCATGCTCTCGTACGAGATCGACGTGCGCGCAGGCGAGGTGCACGGCCGCGCGCTCGAGCTCTTTCGCGCACGGCTCGAGGCCAACGACACGCGCATCGCGGAGACGCGAGTCGGCGGCCTCGAGGTCGAGGGGCTCGACGCCGTGCTCCGCGGAGGCCCGACGCCACGTGCGCTCGCGTTCCGCGTGCCGACTCCCGTGCCGATTGCCTACGCGGTCTATCCCGTCTCCGACGTCTGCAAGTTCGCGTTCCCGGAGCCCGAGGTGACGCCCGCACCGCTCGACTTCGGCGAGGTGCCGTACGGCCGCGAAGGATCGCGCCTCATGCACGTCGTCAACCGCGCGCCGATCGATCTCTTCGCGCACTACCACGACAAGCTCATCGACGTGCCCGCGCACGCGAGCCTCGACATCGAAGCGCGCTGGGCGCCGCAAGGCGAAGCGCTCGGATGCGACGTGCAGGTTCGCGAGGAGGCGATCGTCTTCACGCCGCGCGACACGCGCGCGCCGGTCACGCCGAAGCAACGCAGCGTCCGCGTCGTCGAGCACGTGCGCGCCGGACGCCCGACGGTCGCGCAGCGCGTGCACGTCGACACGGGCGAGTCGCGCGCTCCCGACTACGCGAAGACCAACCGCGACGTCGTCTGCCCGGCCGACTACGTCGTCGCCGCGTGCGGCACAGAGAACGCGCAATGCGGCAACGACGGCGGCGCGTGCGCGCAAAACGGATACGCCCTCGCGTCGACGATGAGCGGCAACGGCTGCCACTTCGCGTGCACCGGCCCGAGCGCGCTCCTCCCGTTTTCGGCGAACTATTGCCGCTTCGACGCTGTCGCAGAGTGTCGCCTTCGCTGCGCTCGCTGAAGCCGCATGACGAATGTTCGCAACTCCGTCGGAGGGGCGTCGATGAATAGGGGAAAGGGCGAAAGAGCGCCCCATCAACCCCACAGCGAGCGAGATCCCCATGGAAAATCGAATCCCCCCCGTCCGTCCCGATACCGTCGTCGTCGAGAGCGCGCCGCGTCCGACGCCCACTCCGATCCGCGTCCAGTTCCGCGACGTCGTTCGCGTGGGCGCGGGCGGGCTCGTGCGCGGCGCCGAGATCGCGATGGGAAAGCTCCCCGGCTCGCCGCTCATGGCCGTGTCGGTGCGCGGGCCCGCGGCGCCGGGCGTGGCAGGCGTCGGCGGCGCAGGTGTCGGCGGCGTCGGCGGTGTGGGCACGGCGGGGATTGGCGGCACAGGCGCGCGCATGACGGCTGCACCCGAAGGGCCAGGCGGCGTCGGAATCGGTGGCGGCGTTGGCGGCGCCGGTGGCGTCGGCGTCGGCACTCCGCAGGACGGCGGGGTCGAGTCGTCGCTCGCGCAGGCGCAAGAGATGAACCTCTACTATCTACAGATCCAAGAGCAGGTGAACGCGCAAAATCGCACGTTCACGACGCTCTCGAACGTGCTCAAGGCAGAGCATGACACCGTGAAGACTGCCATCGGCAATATCCGGTAGACTGGAGACCGTCATGGCGATCGACCGCATTGGCAAAGGGGGTGGCGCTGGCGTGCCGCCGACCACGACGAACGACGCGCGCGGCGTGGTGGGACCGCAAGAGGCGTCTCGCCCTTTCGAGGCGAAGCGTCCAGAGAAGCCCGGTGCGACGCTGCCGCCGGGCGCCGTCACTCCGACGTTGGTCGCGCCGCTCGACGCGCTGCGCTCGGGCGCGATCGATCTGCGCGGGTACCTCGACATGAAAGTAGAAGAAGCGACGACGCATCTGCACGGTCTACGTCCGGCGGATCTCGACCACATCAAGAAGACGTTGCGCGATCAGATGGCGAGCGATCCCGCGCTCGCGGATCTCGTGAAGCAGGCGACGGGGCACGCGCCCGAGCCGCCGCGCGACGAGTAGCGGGCGCGCGGCCTCATGACGCGGCGAGAGCTCGTGCTGGCGCTCGGCGCGATCGCGGCGTTCCCGAGCGCGTGCTCGAAGCAGGAGAAATCGTCGCGAGCGACGCCGCCCGCGCCAACGGGTGAGTCGCGCGTCGCCGACGCGACGCCGCATTCGCGGCTCCTCGAGTGGGACATCGACGGACCGATGGGGCCGGGGCGCGCGGCGATCTTGGTTCCGAACGCTCCTTCGGCTGCGATAGGCACGCGCTATCCAGTGCTCGTCGCGCTGCACGGTCGCGGCGAGGCCGTGAAATCGCCGGCGGCGGGCGCGCTCGGTTGGCCGCGCGACTACGCGATGAGGCGTGCGATCGAGCGCGTGTCGGCGCCGCCGCTCACGGACGCCGACTTCGAGGGGTTCAGCGATCCTCAGCGCCTCGCGCGCATCAACGCGGATCTCGCGACGACTCCCTTCGCGGGTCTCATCGTCGCGTGCCCGCACGTGCCGGACATCGGTCCCAACGGAGGCGACGTGCGCGCCGTCGCGCGGTTCGTGACGGACGTTCTGTTGCCGCGCGTGCGCCGCGAGACACCGGCGATCGACGCGCCCGAAGCGACGGGGATCGACGGCGTCTCGATGGGCGGCGCTCTCGCGCTGCGAATCGGACTCACGCATCCCGAAGCGTTCGGCGCGGTCGGATCGCTGCAAGCCGCGATCGCGGAGGAGCAGGCGACCGAGCTGACGGAGCTCGCGAAGGCCGCGCGCGTGCGACGCCCAGCGATGAAGCTTCGCCTCGTGACGAGCCACGACGACTACTTCCGCGGCGCGATTCAGCACCTCTCGGATGCGTGGCGTGCGGCCGGCGTGGCGCACGATTTCGCGGACATCCCCGGCCCACACGACTACGCGTTCAATCGTGGACCGGGCTCGATCGAGCTTCTGACGTTTTACGATCGCGCGCTTCGCTGAAGATCGCTCGCGCTTGCTTCGGGCGGCGTCTCGCGCAAGCCTTCCTCCCAACGATGTCCAGGGTGCTCCTCATCGACGACGACGCCGCTCTGCTCGACGTGCTCGCGATGGCGTTCGAGGACGCCGGCTACGACGTGGCGCGCGCCGTCGACGGCAAGGACGGACTCGCGGCGCACGCGTCAGGCGGCGTCGACGTGATCGTCAGCGACGTGAACATGCCGCGCGTGGACGGTTTCGCACTTTGTCGAACGCTTCGCGCCGCGAACGATCCCGTGCCGATCATCCTTCTCACGTCGCGTGACGGCGAGATCGACGAAGCGCTCGGGCTCGAGCTCGGCGCCGACGACTACGTCGCAAAGCCTTTCCGTACGCGCGTGCTCGTCGCGCGGGTGGCGGCGCTCTTGCGGCGCGACGCGCTTCGGGCTTCACGCGTCGGCGGTGCTGCGGGCGACAGCGCGGGGACGATGACCCGCGGCGCGCTTCGACTCGACGCCGAGCGCCTGGAGGCGCGCTTCGCCGGAGTGGCGCTCGCGCTCACGGTGACCGAGTTCCGCTTGCTCGAGGCGCTCGCGCGGCGCCCCGGCGTCGTCTTGTCGCGCGGTCAGCTGCTCGATCAGGTGCGCGGTGACGGCTCGGTCGTCGTCGATCGGATCGTCGACACGTACGTGCGCAGGCTGCGGCGCAAGCTCGAGGAGATCGACGCGGGCTTCTCCTCGATCGAAACGGTCGTCGGAGCAGGGTACCGCTGGAGCGCGGATGGCACCGGCTGACGCGCGCGCGCTCGCTGCGTGGGGCGAGCGGGTCGTCGATCGAATACCGATTCTTCGCTCGATGCGGGCACGCGCGATCGCGGTCGTGGTCCTCGTCGTGCTGCTCCCGCTCGCCCTCGTCGCGGCGTCGAGCTGGGTCGACGAGAGCACGGGGCGTCGCATGGCAGTCAACGTGCGCGAGGCGGCCGACGAGATCGCCGACGCGCTCGCGCGCGGCGAGGACCGCGCTGCCGCCGCCGAGATCGTCGCGCGCCGGCACGACGTTCGCGCGCGCGTGCTAGGCACGCGAGGCGACGTCGTCGTCGATATCGACCGCGACGGAGGCACGCACCCGCTGCAATCGATCGGCATGTTGCTCTTCGGTGCCGACGGCGCCCCGACGCTGGCTGTGTTCGACGAAACGCTCGGAGCGATCACGACGCGCGCGGAGGTCGTCGATGCCTCGAACGCATCGCGCGTCCTCTGTCGCTCGAGCGAAGGAGCGCGGCTCTACGTGTGCAGCGCCGCGCGGCGCACGAACGACGCCGTCGTCTACGTGCAAGAGAGCTCGCGCCGCCCCGTTCGAGCTCTCTACGATCTTCGCTACCAGATCGGAAAGCTCGCGATCGTGATGCTCCCGGTGGCGCTGCTCCTCGCGTGGTGGCTCGGCTGGCGCACGGTGCGCCCGATCGAAGAGCTTCGCCGACAGGTACTCGCGAAGGCCGCGGTCGCCGCGCCGGGCGCCGACCTCTCGCTGCCGCGGCGCGACGAGATAGGCGATCTCGCTGCCGCGTTCAACGGTCTGCTCCACGCGCTCGACGATCGCCGAGCGCAGAACGAGCGGTTCGTCGCCGACCTCGTGCACGAAATGAAAAACCCCGTCGCGGCCATTCGCGCGTCCGCCGAGGCGCTCGGTGCCGGCGACACGAGCGAGCGTGCCCAACGCCTCGCGCGCGTGCTCGACGAGAGCAGCGCCCGCCTCGATGCGCTCGTCACGCAGCTCCTCGAGCTCGCGCGCGCCGAGGCAGGCATGCCCAGCGAAGCGCGCGGACGCGTCGACGTGGCGTTGCTCGCGCGTGGAATCATCGAGTCGCTTCGCTCCGAGCCGCGGTGGTCGGTCACGTTCGAGATCGATGCGCCGGATGCCGCCGCGATCGACGGCGTCGATCATCGCGTCGAAGCGATGATTCGCAACCTGCTCGAAAACGCCGCGTCGTTCGCCAAAGAGCGCGTCCGGGTGCGCGTCCGCGTCGATGACTCGCGCGTGGAGATCGACGTCGACGACGACGGACCTGGGATCCTCGCGGCGGATCTCCCGCGCGTCTTCGACCGGTTCTTCACGACACGCGGTCGGGCACACGGAACCGGCCTCGGCCTGGCGCTCGTTCGCGCGATCGTCGCCGCGCACGGCGGTTCGGTCCGCGCCGAGTCGAGCGCTGGCGGAGGCGCGACGTTTCGAGTGGCGCTTCCCCGCGCGCGCTGACGCACTCGTGAATCGCGCTCGCTCGAGCGTTTCACACGGCATTCACACACCTCGCGACGACGTTTCACTCGCCGCGCGAACGCGGTTCACATGACGGCCCCATCGTCTATCTCGCTGCAACCGTTGCAGCCAACCATGGAGATTCGACGATGAGCCAACTCACAAGCCTCCTCAACCTCGCGTGCGGTCAGCCGCTCTCCGACGAGGACGACGGCAAAGCGCGCCGCTTGCAGCTCGCGATCGCCGGACTGCTTCTGTCGCTGGTGTTCGCTGCGATCTGGGGCGTCGCGGTCGGCAGCCGCATACCGGGCCTCGCGCTCGCGAACGCTTACAAGCTGCCGATGATCATCCTGTTGTCCGCGATGTTCGCGATCCCCGCGGGCATGCTGACGTGGAGGCTCAGCGGCGCAGAGGTCCGCGGGACGGACTTGCTCCTCGGCTTCACGAGCGGCGTCTTCACCGGCACGCTCGTCATGGCGGTCCTCTCGCCCGTCGTCGCGCTCTACTACCACTCGAGCGCGTGGTGGGGCCCCGTGCTCGCGCAAGGCGTCATCAGCGTCGCGATGCTCGTCGGCGGTCTCGTGTTCGGGCGCGCGGTGCTCGCGCGGGTCCGCGGGAAGCGACGGAGCGTCTTCCTCGCATTGACGGTCTTCAAGGCGATTCACGTCGCGACGCTCCTCCAGCTCATCGCGCTCGCGTCGCCGATCCTCCCGGAGCGAACGAGCTTCGATCGCGGCATCGATCAAATCGCGACGCCCGCGGGGAAGAGGTGAGCCGTGGGTCGCAACGTCGTCATCGCGATCGTCACGGCGATCGTCCTCTTCCGTGTCGGCACTGCGTCCGCCGACGCGCGTCCCGTGACCTCGTGGGCCGCCTCCCACGACGCCACCGTCGAAGGCGACCGCATCACGTGGCGGACACTCTATGTCGGCAACGACGCACCGGGCGCGACCGGTGAGCTGCGCGTGGATCTCGCTGCGCCGCTCCACGTCGCGGCTGTCGATGTGCACGCGTCACGCCTCGTTCGCGTCGTGCAGTCGGGCGACGCGATCACCGGGTTCGTCTTCAGCGACGACGCTGGATGGCGCGACGGAATCGCGGTCACGGTCGTGCAGCGCTTCGATGATCGTCGCAGGATCACGCTCGAACCTCCCTTGGCGCGTGGCGACGGCGTCCAAGTCGTCACCTTGACCGGCCAAGACGACCTTCAGTTCGAGCCGTCGCGTACGACGGCGCTCGTTCGACACGTCGGCTTCGTGGCACCGGACGACATCGACCACGCCGCGCGCGCGCAATGCGACGACCTGCTCGGCCGACGGTTCCAAGCGAGCACGTCACCGATCTACGTTCGCGGAGCGTCTCGAGTCGCCACGGATGGCATCGCCGGGGCGCTCACGACCGCCGACGAGCGCAGCCTTCCCGGCGTCATCGGTGCTGCGATCGCGTTCGTCGCGATCGCCATTGCGCTGCTGGTCGGTTACAAACGGCTCGGCGGGCACGCGCGCGCCGAGCAGGCCGAGGCCGTTCTCCGCGAGGAGTACGAGGCCGTGGAGCGCGCGGTGAACATGAAGATCCCACGCTGACGTCAGGTACTGGTTCAGGCGAACGCCCCGCGTTCGGCGGACGCTACTTCGCCGGCGTGCCCGCCCCGGCCAGCGCCTGCTGCTGCTGCGCGAGCATCTGCGAGATCGCGCGCGACCGCTCGATCGCGAACTGCTTCACTTCCTTCACCTGCGACGTCGCGAGCTTGTTCAAGAGCGCGGTGATCTTCGCGATGTCACGCGACTGGAAGAGCGCCTCGAAGTAGTTGTGCGCGATCCGCACGTCGCGAAGCATCATCGCCTCGTGCGGCGCGAGCAGCTTGACGACCTCGTCGAGCTTGCCGCCCTGGCCGTAGAGCGCCGACAAGCAGAGAAGCGCGAGCGGATCGCCCGGCGCGCGCTCGACCGCCTTCTTCGCGAACGCGATCGCCTTGTCGCGCGTCTTCTCGTCGCCCGCGTAGAAACCCTGGAGCGCGACGTACGGCGCCGCCGTCTTCGAGTTGACCGGCGCGTTCGCGAGATCTTCGACCGCCGCGATCGCCTTGTCCTCGCCGTCCACTTCCTTGATCGCGTTCGTGAGGTACGCCCACGCGTCGACCGAGCTCTGATCGATCTGAATCGCGCGCTCCGCGCACTCGCGCTCGCCCTTCGTGTCGCCCTTCTCCTTCATCACCTTCGCGAGATGGAGCGCCGGGAACGGGCTCTCCTTCAACAAGTTCTGCGCGCCCTTGAGCGTCGCTTCGGCTTTGTCGAGCTTCTTCTGCGCGAGCTGCGCGACGCCGAGCGCGAGCCAGTCCTCGCCGTCGCCGCCGAGCGCGACGACCTTGCCGAGGACCTTTTCGGCCTTCTCGTGGCGGTTGTACTTCATGAGCTCCTGCGCAAAAATTCGACCGCGCATCAGGTCGTCTTGGCTCTCGGTCCAGTGCTTCTCGAGACCGCCGAGGAGATCCTCGAGGCCGATCGCGATGGGCCGCCCCTGCTCGTCCTGCACCTGCACGGCGGGACCGTTGAAGCCGAGGAGCTTCCAGACTTCTTCCATTTGAAGAGCGACCGGACCGTTGACGATCTGCTTCTCGACCGGCGCGCCGTTGGGGCCGAGCGGCAAGAGCACGAGCGCGTTGCCAGGAACGCCGTTCGGGAACGCGGTGATGGGCGCGAGGATCGCCGCGCCGCCGGTCAGGGTGATGCCGGGGCCGCCGCCTTGGGCTCCCCCTTGGGGTGTGTTCGGGGTGTTGGACATGACGCTCTCTCTCTCGGTTTGAGGCGCGCAACCTAGCACAAGGCGCGGCTTGCGCGGTCTTCACGCTCGCGTTGCGCGAACGTCCTCGCAGCGTGCGCCGCCGCGTGCCAGAAGGAATCCATGCTTTCACGCGCGTTCCTGGGCGGCGTTTCGATCCTCGGCTTCTTTCTGGCCGCGTGCGGCGGCGATTCGTCGACGGTTGCCGTTGGCGGCGACGGCGGAGGTGGCGGCGACGACGGCGGCGTCACGGGCGACGGCGGCATCGGCGGCGACGGCTCGACCGGTGGCGACGGCGGAACGAACGGCGACGCCTCTTCAGGCAAAGCGCTCAAGACGATCTTTCTCATCTTGATGGAGAACCACAACTGGTCGGCGATCAAAGGCGCGTCGACGGCGCCGTACATCAACGGGCTCCTCGCGACCGGTGCGCACGCCGAGCAGTACATGAACCCGCCGGGCCTGCACCCGAGCGAGCCGAACTACATCTGGCTCGAAGCGGGCGGGAACCTCGGCATCACGAACGACAGCGATCCGTCGGCGAACCACAAGGCGAACACCGACCACCTCGTCACGCAGCTCGAGACCGCGGGCGTCACGTGGAAGCACTACGTCGAGGACATCACCGGCACGACGTGCCCGCTCACGAGCAGCGGGCTCTACGGGGCGAAGCACTCGCCGATGGTCTTTTTCGACGACGTGACGAACACGAACTCGCCGACGTCCGCGCGCTGCATCGCGCACATCCGTCCGTACACCGAGCTCGCGGGCGATCTGACGATGAACAAGATCGCGCAATACAACTTCATCACGCCGAACCTCTGCAACGACATGCACGGCGCGTTGCAGTGCGCGACCAACAACATCCAGACGGGCGACACGTGGCTCTCGGTGCTCGTGCCGAAGATCCAAGCGTCGCAGGCGTACATCGACGGCGGCGCGATCTTCATCACGTGGGACGAGAGCGAGGGCGGCGATCACCCGGTCGGAATGATCGTGCTCTCGAAGTCGGCGAAGGTCGGCTACATGAACTCGCTCGCGTACACGCACAGCTCGATGCTGCGCACGGTCGAGACCGTCTTCGGCGTCCCGTTCTTGCGCGACGCCGCGAACGCCAAGGACCTCGGCGATCTCTTCACGACGTTCCCCTGAGTTACGGAAAGTCGCTCCAAAAGCACGGTTTGGTCTGCATCGCGCTCGCGTCGGTGACGTACGAGCTGAGGCCGTCCGTCGTCGCCTTCGTTGCGATCGCGATCTCGGCGGGCTTCGATCCGGCGGCGCAGCTCCCGACGTAATCCTCGGCGGCGAGCCAGAACGGGCGGCCGTTCACGGTGAGGTTCATCGCCTTCCACGCGAGCATCTCGGTGCGCGATCCGGGACCGGCGCCCGCCGTGTAGACCTCTTCGTGCGACACGCCGTCGAGGAGCGAGGGGAGCCTCACGCCGTGCGACATGCCGAGGCGCGTGACGTCGCTCGTCGCGTTTTGCATCACGATGAGCATCTCGGGGAATTTCTGGCGGAGCTCCCACACGAGATCGAGGCCGCCTTGCGAGCACGCCGCGTCGCACGGTCCTTCCGTCGCGTTCGCGCCGTGCTCGACGACCTCGAGGTTGTCGAGGAAGAAACCGTCGACGCCTCGCGCGGCGAGCCGAGGCGCGACGTAGTTCACCATGAGATCGCGGTACGCGACGTTCGAGAGGTTTGCCCACTTCTCGTTCGGGTAGCCGCCGTAGCTCGTCGTCAGCGCGCCGCTCGACACGCACGACTCGTGGCCCGCCGGCTTCGCCGACCAGTACGCGCGGTAGCTCTCGCACGCGCCGACGTTGAAGTACGAGATGACGCGGTTCTTTCCGCCGTCGCGCAAGGTTTGGATCTGCGCGTCGGTGAAGTTGGCGGCGGTCGGGTCGACGTCGATGTTGATGATCCGAAATGTGCTCGCGACCTTCGCGAGATCCACGCCGGTCGCGTCACCGTAGAACGAGACCCACGGCGCGCCGTTCGGGAAGCCGCGCGCGCTCGAGGAAGCGTCTCCGTTCGATCCGTCGCTGGTCTGCCCGTCGCCGACGGTCGCGCCGTCTGTCGAGCCGGCGTCATCACCGTTCGACGCGTCGCTCGTCGTCGCAGCGTCACCCGCCCCGCCGTCGGCCGAGGCGGTGGCGCTGTCTCCGCCGCTGCAGCCCGCCGCGGCCGCGACGAGCACCACAACGACGACCGCGATGCCTTGCATCGTCGGATTCTGACACGAAAAGGCCGAGACCCGCGCGGCTACTGCTGCAGCGGCGGATGCGACGGGTGACCGCCCGCGTTGCCACCGGACGGCGACGCCGTGGGCTCCGCCGCGATCCAGCCCTGCGAGGGCGCGTTGGCGTTCGTTGCACCGCCATCCGCGTCCTCGTGCGTTCGGTCGCCGCCGACGTTCTTCGCCGCGGGCTCGTTGGACGGATCGCCCTCGGGCGCGGCGCCACACGCGACGCTGCCGACCGAGAGGGCGACGAGCGCGGCG
>JAYVXB010000491.1:0-14780 GCA_043785585.1 Deltaproteobacteria bacterium
GCGACGGCCGCGCGCGCGCGCTCATCCGCGACGACGCGCACGGCGTCGTCTGGGTCGGCGGCAGCTTCGGTCTCCTCGCGTTCGAGCCTCGAGAGACGCTATCCTCACCTTGATGCTCCGCACCCGCTTCGCGCTCGTGGTCGCTCTCGCTTTCACGCCCGCGCTCGCGACGACGACGGGCTGCGGTCGCCCCGCGTACCCCGCGTCGATGCAGCATCACCTCCTCAACCAGCCGCTTCCCGAAGTGCACGCGCGCGAGACGCTCAACGCGGGCGCTCTCGATCCGTCCGCGCTCGCGGGCAAGGTCGTCGTCGTGAAGTTCTTCGCCGAGTACTGCGCGCCGTGCAAAGAGACGCTCCCCGCGACCGAACGCGTCCACAAATCGCACGGCGACGTCGTCTTCATCGGCGTCTCGCTCGACGAGAACCGCGCCGCCGCCGGCCGCATCGTGCAGGCGTACAACCTCAGCTTCCCAGTCGTGTACGACGCGGCGCGCGTCTACCAGGGGAAGTTTCGCGTGAGCGAGATGCCGCGGACGTTCGTCGCGGACAGACAGGGGATCGTTCGGTGGGTGGGTGGGGAAGGGCAGAGCGAGGACGATCTCGTGCGCGCAGTCGAGGCGGCGTTGTAGGAGGTCGCGGTCGCGGGTCGAGGTCGAGGTCGAGGTCGAGGTCGCGAGCCCCGACAGTTGGCCGGCCCATCGCTCGCGTGTTACCCGGGCGATGGAGCGCTCTTCGACAATGGCCATCCTCGTTCAAAAGTACGGCGGCTCCTCCGTCGCTGACGTCGCGAAAATCGGCAAGGTCGCCGACAAGGTCGTCGCTGCGCGCCGCGCCGGTGACGACGTCGTCGTCGTGGTCAGCGCCATGGGTAAGACCACCGACGAGCTCGTCGCGCTCGCGCGCCGCGCCGCCGCCACCGGAAGCGCGCCCGACCTCGCTGCGTCCGCAGCCACGTTCGATCCTCCGCGACGCGAGCTCGACATGCTCGTGTCGACCGGCGAGCGCGTCTCGATGGCGCTCCTCTCGATCGCGTGTCACGCGCGCGGCTTCGACGCGATAAGCTTCACCGGCTCGCAGTCCGGCATCATCACGAACGATCGCCACTTCGACGCGCGGATCATCGAGGTCCGCCCGCACCGCATCGAGGACGAGCTCGCGCGCGGGAAGATCGTCATCGTCGCGGGCTACCAGGGGATGAGCTATCGGCGCGAGATCACCACGCTCGGCCGCGGCGGCTCCGACACGACCGCCGTCGCGCTCGCCGCTGCGCTCGGCGCGGAGCGATGCGAGATCTACAGCGACGTCGACGGCGTCTACTCGGCCGATCCGCGCGTCGTGCCCGATCCCGTTCATCTGCCCGTCATCGATCTGGCGACGCTCCAAGAGATGGCCGAAGCGGGCGCGAAGGTGTTGAACGCGCAAGCGGTCGAGTGGGCGCGGCGCGCGAAGATCACGCTCCATGCGCGTCGCACGTCCGATCCGCTCGATGCGGCGCGCAAGCCACCGCGCGAGACGATCGCCGCCGAAGCGGTGACATCGTCACTGCACGGGCAGCACGCGAGCGTGCGTGCCGTCGTCGGGCTCGACAAGATCGTGCACGCGAGGCTTCGCGCGTCGGACTTGCGCGCGTTCGGCGATCTCGCGGCGGAGCTCGACGTGCCGCTCCTCGACGTGTGCGCGTTCGAGGATCGCGCGACCGCGCTCGTGCCGCTCTTGAACGTCCCTGATTGGCAACGCTGCCGCGCGCGCATCGACGAGAAGCTCCGCGGCGCCGTCGCGTTCGAGGAGGGGCGCGCGTTGGTCAGCGTCGTCGGCGACGGGCTCACGACGAGCGCGCGAGCGTTGCCGCTGTTGCTCGGGATCCTCGACGAGATCGGCGCGACCGCGAGCGCCGTTCACGCGGGGCCGCTGCGTGTCAGCGCCGTCGTCGCGAGCGACAAGCTCGACGACGCGCAGCGCGCGATCCACGCTGCGTTCGTCGTCGCGCCCGTGTGATTGCGAGTCCGACCCGCGCGAGCCACGTCTTTGCACGTGGGCCCGGCCGGCGGACCGCACGTGTGCTTCGTCGTGTCGCCACATCCCGTTGCCGTTGACGGAGCCGTGCCCGAGTCACGCCGCCTCGCTCCGACCGCGCTCAGTCGAACGTGAACATCACGGCGATCCCGCCGACCACGTTCCCGTCCGCGTCCGCCTGCGTGACGTCGACGCGGTAGAAGTCGCCAGGCCGCGCACCCGCCGGCTTCTCCGCCTCGATCGTGAAGACGTGAAAGTCGTTCGGCTGCTTGTCGATCTCGAACGCCGCGACGTGCGAAGTGATGTCGGCGACGCGACGCGAGCCGCGCATCGAGATCGACGCGCCCGTCGCTCTCACGTCACCGAGCCCCACTTTGTCGGCGAGCTCGATCCGCGAGCCGGCCTCGAAGTGAATCTGCCCCTCCATCGAACCGAGGCGAACATGGAGCCGCGTGCGGTCGATGAACTCGATGTACCCCCCACCTTCGCAGGCGCGCGCGTGGCGTGAGGCGGGACGCGGGAGCTTCGGAAACGCGCGGCCGTCGTCGTCGAGCTGCATCCGAAGCTTCATGCTCGGAGGGAGCTTGCTGCGGTCGATTCCGACCTTCATGCCGCGCGAGGGATCGTACTGGTTGCCCGCGATGAACGAGAACGTTTTCATGGGTCGAGCTCCTCAGACGACGGTCAGGTTGCGCTGCATGATGTTGTTGAGCTGCACCATCTGCCCCGATCCGGGGGAGAGCAGGTTGTTCGCGAAGAACATGTCGTTGGCGGCGGTGACGCGCGCGGCGCAGCAGCCGTGGTTGCCCGAGAAACCCGTGAAGTCGGAGTTGGCCGGGATGACGAGCCGCGCGATGTAGACGCTGTTCACCGGGAGCGGGCCCGGGTAGTACGACGAGCTCGGCGCGTCGTTGAGCGTCGTGACGTGGATCGTGTCGGTGACGTGATCCCAGTCGTTCGGGTAGACGAAGCCGGTCGCCGACGCGCAGATGACCGCCGTCACGCGAAGTCCGCGCGCCTCCGCGGGGCCGAGGTTGACGACGCGGACGAAGACGTAGACCGGAACGGAGTTGTGGCCGCCGGGCGCGGGGATCGTCGTGGCCATCGGGTTGGTCGCGGTGCTGACGTTCGCTTGGAACTGAGCGTCGCCGCCCGTGCCGGGCGTGAACGCGCCGGTCGCGATGAGCCCGGCGTTGGTCGAGATGATGATGTCGCCCGACGACCAGAAGTCGGTGCCGCCCGGGATGTTCCGCGCGCCCGTGTCGGCCGGGTAGCTTCGGATGTAGACGTCCGCACGCCCTCCGTCTGCCCCGTCGACCTGGACGTCGTTCGCGAGCACGGCGGACGCATCGACGCGACCGCAGCCCATGTACTCGTTCCAAAGCGCGACGGTGCCGATCGGCGAGAGGACCGTAGCGGACCCCGGCGTCACCGAAGTCACGTAGGACTGCGGCGCGGTCAGCTGTGTCGCGGTGGTCCCGGTCCACGACTTGACGGCCGTGTGCTCGATCGCTCGCCGCACTTGAGGCGCAGTGAGCGTCGTCTGTCTCGAGCGAACCAGCGCCGCGAGGCCGGCGACGTGCGCAGCCGCGAGCGACGTCCCCGTGCCCGTCGTGTAGCCCGTGCCTGCGATGGTGAGCGTCTGGATCGGGCTCTTCACCGATCCGCCCGGCGCGACGACCGAGACCTCCGGACCGTGACGCGAGCCCGGATCGCCCGACCCGTTCGTCCCTTTCCAGATGTCGTCGGCGGTGCTCACCGCCGGCGAGCTCGGCGCGGCGGTCCCCTGATCGGTGGCACCGACGACCATCAGGCTCGGCGTGAGAGCGCCAGGCGTGGGCAAGGCGGTGGAGTAGCCGATCGTCTGCACGCCCGCGGTCCAGTTCCCGCTCGGCACGACGATGAGCACGTCGGCGTTTGCCGAATTCGTGAGCGCCGTCTGCACGCCGGGGTCGAGCCAGATCGGATCGGTCAAGTCGAGTCGGCACGTGAGCACGCTCGGAAGGCCCGAGCCGGCGGCGATCGCGATCGCGCCTTGGATCGTCAGGTTCGTGACCGGAGGGATGGTCGTCCCCGAGCCGGCGCGAATCGAGATGAGGTTCGCGCCCGAAGCCCAGCCTGCCGTGCTCGTTCCGCCGTCGTTGTGCCCCGCGAACATCACGCCGGCGACCGCCGTTCCGTGATCGTCGTTCGGCGGTTGTGTCGTCGCGTCGGTCGCGCCCGCCGTGTTGCGTTGCGAGACGCGTCCCGCGGCCAGCGCGGTCGCGAAGTCGGCGTGGCCCTGCTGGATGCCTTCGTCGACGAGATAGATGTTCACGCCGGCGCCGACGTTGTTCCCCCAGGCGTAGCGCGCGCCCACGCGCTTCATGTCCCATTGCTGGCCGAGGTTCTCGATGTCGCCGGCGGGGATCGTCTTGTAGAGCGTGTCGGTCGGATCGACGGCGGCGCGCGTCGAGACGAGCGAGACCCATTCGTAGACGATCGTCGGCTGAAGCGACGCGAACAGCTGCGCGAGCCGCGGCCCGGCCACGTGCGCGGGGTTCGTGACGACGCTCGTGGGCTCGAGGAGCAGGAACGGATGCAGCGGTCGCGATCGCGCTTCGTTCAGCGTGAGCCCGAGCTCGCGCAGCGCGGCCACGAGCTTCGGCGAGCCGGGCTCGATGTTCGTGCCGAAGCGCACGGCGACCGAGTGCGGGAGCGCCGCCTGCAGACTGCGCGGCGAGGGGAGCCCGTCGCGCGCGTAGACGGGCGCGATCATCGTGATCGCGCGATCGGCTTGGAGCGCGGTGATCGTCGCCGGCGGGATCGGCGAGCTGTCCGCGTTGCGCACGAAGAACGATTCGGGCGTGCGCGTGACGTGGACCGGAACCTGCGGCGCGTTCTTGCCTTCTCCGCCGTCCTCGAGGACGAGCTTGTAGCGCGCGAGAGCCGCGGCGAGGGTGGCCTTGTTCGGGCGCGTGCGGAATACGATGTAGAGCCGCGCTGCAGAGAGCGTGAACATGGCATTCGCGCTTTGCAGAGTCGCGGGGAAAGCGGCACCGGCGACAATCCGGCGATTCGGCGTCTTCGATCTCTTCTTGGGTTTGCTCACGGACGTCTCCAGCGCACGAGGAACGGCAACGGGACGAACGATCCGCGCACGCGGACCGGTGAAGCGCGCTTCGAGAAGCGGCGGGCACGGGCGACGGAAAAGCTCTTACGTCGCTGCGGCGCGCATCGAAGCGGCGTCAGAGTCGCGAAGAGTGGGGGGCGGTGTCAAGCGGACGAATGGGTGACACTCGCTGTTTGCGTCGTGGTCGGCGCCCGTCGGTCTCCCTGTTCGTGCGGTGGCACAGCTGATAGCTGTGGGAATTGCAAGCCGTCAGCCACGGCGGGCAATCGCGTGCGCTCGTCGCGCGCCTCTTTTGACACGGGGGTCGTCATGCCGCGTTCCATCGCTCGGGCTCGTCGCTCGTTCCATCGATTCGTTCATCTGTCGTTTGCCGTCGGCAGCGTCGCCGTCCTCGCCGGCGCCTGTGCGCAGACCACACCGTCCGGTCCGCCCGGTGGCGGAGGCGCGGACGCCTCCCTCGCGACGCTCTCGTCCGAGCCGAGCGTCATCGCCGCGCGCGCCAGCGATCTCGTCGCGCCGCATCCGTGGCTCGCCGCGCTCGTCGCGCCGACGAAAGTCGGTTGGACGGTCGAGGGCGAAGCATTCGTGTCGCCGGGATGGCGCTCGTTCGCGCCCGACGATCTCTACGGCGTCGGCGCACGCTGGCCGCTTTCGTCCAACGCGCCGTTCGAAATTGGGCTCGGACAGGACGCGACACGGCGCGTGTCGTTCGCACCGATCGGCGCAAACGAAGCGCGTGCGTCGAGCCACGAGGGACGCATCGTCTTTCACGACGCATACCCGTCGACCGACATCGTCGTCGCGGCGAGCCATGATCGGATCGAAGAGCTGCTCGTCCTGCGCGACGCGGCGGCGCCGACGACGTTCGCTTGGAAGGTAACGCTCCCTTCGCGTATTCCGACGATGCGTGTCGGCACTGGCGGATCGATCGACTTCGTCAGCTCGCGCGATCGCGTGGAGCTTCGGATCCCTCGCCCGTTCGCGGTCGACGCCAACGGCTTGCGCCGTGACGCAGACATCGCGCTCGCCGACGGCGTGATGCGGATCGCGCTCGACACGTCGGGTCTCGTGTTCCCCGTCGCGCTCGATCCGACGACGGAGACAGCGGTGTGGACGCAGCAAGCCGCGCCTCCTGGTGCGCTGACCGCGCGCGCGAACATGGGGATGGCGTACGATGCGGCCGCGACGAACATCGTGATGTTCGGCGGCTACACTTCGGTGGGCGCCGTGCTCGGTGAGACCTGGGTCTGGAACGGGTCGGCTTGGTCGCAAACGTGCACCGGGGGATGCACTCACCCGAGCGCGCGCGCCACGCTCTCGATGGCGTTCGACTCGAACGGCGGCCGCAACGTCAGCGTCCTCTTCGGCGGATTCGATGGCGCGAGCAACCTCTGCGACACGTGGGAGTGGGGAGCGGGCGCGTGGGTGTCGAAGATCTCGGCCGCGTGCCCCGCCAACATCAGCAGCGCGACGCCCGCCGCGCGATCGCAGTCCGCCATGAGCTACGCGGGCGCGAACGGCGTCATCATCTTCAGCGGCGCGACCGCGGTCGCGCAGCCGACGGCGGACATGTGGTCGTATTCGGGTACCGCGTGGACGAGACTCTGCAACGCGGGCGCGTGCCTCGCGAGCATTCCGTCCGCTCGCAATCTCCACGCGATGGCGTGGGATGCGAACCGATCGCGCCTCGTGCTCTACGGCGGCATCACCGACAACGCACCGATCAACGTCCTCGGCGACACATGGGAGTGGGACGGCACCGTGTGGGCGCAGAAGTGCACCGCGGCGCCGTGCAACATGGCCACGCCCGGGCTGCGTCAAGAGCACGTGATGTCGTACGACGCCAATCGGAAGAAGATCGTCCTCATGGGTGGCGACAGCGCCAACGTCGGGAGGATCGACACGTGGGAATGGGACGGCGCGGTGTGGACGCAGATTGCCGTGGGCACACAGACGACGCCCGGCGGACGAGCTTCCGCCGGCATGGCCTACGACGCCACACGCAAGCGCACCACGCTCTTTGGCGGCGGCGTCTGGAACGGCGGCACCCAGTTTCCCAAAGACAGCCAAACCTGGACCTACTTCACCTACGGCGATCAACCCTGCGCGACCGCCAACGACTGCGACACCAGCTTCTGCGTCGACGGCACGTGCTGCCAAGCGAGCTGCGGCGCGTGCGCCATCTGCAACCAAGGCGGCTCGACCGGTACGTGCACGAACGTCACGAACACCACGACCGCACGCTGCACCGGAGCCACGTACTGCGACAACACGAGCGCGTGCGTCACGAAGGTCATCGCCGGCGGCAACTGCACGCTCGACGTCCAATGCGGCGCGGGGCTCGTCTGCTCGTCCGAAGGCGTCTGCTGCAACTCGATCTGCAACGCGGACGGCTGCCACTCGTGCAAGAGCGCGAACACCGGCGGCGCCGCCGGATCGTGCTTGCCGATCACCGCGGGGCTCCCTGCGTTGAGCGGATGCGCGCTCAGCGCTGCATCGACGTGCGGCCTCGACAGCAAGTGCGACGGCGCGGGCGCGTGCCGCAAATGGGTGAACGGGACGACCTGCGTCAACCAGTCGTGCAGCGGGACGACGCAGACGAACGCGTCCACGTGCAACGGCTCCGGCGCGTGCGTCGCCGGCAGCACGCAGACGTGCGCCGCGGGGTACATGTGCGTCGGCACCGCGTGCCCGACGGTGTGCAGCGGCACCGACGACTCGCCGTGCGCGAGCGGCTTCTACTGCAACGGGTCGATGTGCGTCGCGAAGAACGCCGACGGCACGATGGCGTGCACGCGCGATGCGTTCTGCACGAACGGGCATTGCAACCACGACCAGGTCTGCTGCAACGAGACGTGCAACGGCGCGTGCGAATCGTGCACGACCGCGCGCAAGGGGAGCGGCGCCAACGGCGTCTGCGGACCGACCTCGCTCGATACCGATCCCTACGCGCTGTGCACGGCGGGCAGCACGACCTGCGGCGCGCCCGGCAAGTGCAACGGGACGACGCGCGGCACCACCGCGTCGTGCCTCGCGAACGCGCATTCCGGCGTCGTGTGCGGCGCGACCACGTGCACGAACGACGCGCAGTCCGGGCTCCAATGCGACGGAAGCGGCGTTTGCCTCGCGGCGAACAACGTCGCGTGTGCTCCTTACAAGTGCGCCAACGCGACGTCGTGCGCGACGACGTGCGCGATGGACTCGGATTGCCAACAGACGGGCACCGGCTTCTTCTGCTCCGCGACGAACCACTGCACCGCGAAGAACCCGAACGGGACGTCGTGCGGCGGATCGAAGGAGTGCGCCACGGGCAACTGCATCGACGGCGTCTGCTGCGACTCGGCGTGCGGCTCGCAGTGCGCCGCGTGCAACGTCGCCGGGAAGATGGGGACGTGCTCGCCCGCGACGGGCGCGCCGGTCGGAACGCGCACGCCATGCACGGCGATGGGAACGACGTGCGGCGGAAGCTGCAACGGGACGAACGCGGCGGCGTGCACGTACGGCGACGCGACGAAGACGTGCGGCTCGACGTGCACCGGCAACATGGCGACGCTGAGCGCGTGCGACAGCCAAGGCGGCTGCAAGGTGGGCGCGACGCAACCGTGCGCCTCGAACCTCGTCTGCGATCCGATGGCGAACGGCTGCAAGACGTCTTGCGCGTCGGACAGCGACTGCACGCCTGCGGGGAAGTACGCGTGCGATTCGGTCACGCACCAATGCGTCCCGGTCGCCGGCCCGACGTGCAGCAGCGACGGACTGAACCTCATTCCTCCGACCGGCGGAGTGGGAACGCCCTGCGCGCCGTACAAGTGCTCGGGCAACGCCTGCGTCATTCATTGCAACTCGGTCAGCGACTGCACGGCGCCGAACGTGTGCGATTCGACGGGAGCGTGCATCGCGCCTGCTGCGGCGAACGGCGCGACGGGCGACTCCGGCGGCTGTTCGGTGGCGAGCGGCGCAACGGCCGGCGTGCGCAGCGACGTCGCATGGCTCGCGGTGGTCGGAGTCGGCCTCGCGTTCGGCCGGATCCGAAGGCGTCGGCGCGCGGCGTAGCGGTCTCGTCGATCCGAAAGTCCGCAACCGCGTCGGCCGTGTGCCGACATTCTCGGTATGAGAGACGACGACCGACGCGAGTTGCATGGCCCACTTTCGTCCACTACGTCGAGCGGCGTGGTAGGCGCGCTCATCGGCGGGAAGTACCAGATCGTTCGGCGGATCGGCGCGGGCGGCATGGGCACCGTCTACGAGGCGCTTCACACGGGAACGGGCAGGCGGGTCGCGGTCAAAGTGATCGCGGGGAGCGGCGTGAGCGCGGTCGCGGTCGAGCGCTTCGAGCGCGAGGCGCGCGCCGCCGCAGCGATCGACAACGCGCACGTCGTCGAGATGCTCGACATCGGACACGACGCGCGACTCGGCTGCCCGTTCATGGTCATGGAGTACCTGCACGGCGAGGATCTCCACCAGGTCGTCTCCCGGCTCGGTCCGCTGCGGCCGGCGCTCGCACTGCGCATTGCCGCCCAGGCGTGCGCGGGGCTCGCGAGGGCGCACGAGAGCGGCGTCGTTCACCGCGACATCAAGCCGGCGAACGTCTTTCTCGCGCGCCGAGACGCAGGCGAGGTCGTGGTCAAGCTGCTCGACTTCGGAATCGCGAAGGTCCGAGAGAACGCGCTCGCGTCCGGTGGCGTCGGGCTCACGCGGACGGGGAGCGTGATCGGCTCACCGGGTTACATGTCGCCGGAGCAGGCCATCGGCGCGAAGGACATCGACGAGCGCACGGACGTCTGGTCGCTGGGCGTCGTCCTCTACGAGATGCTGGCTGGGCGCGCGCCGTGGCATCACGTCCGCGGGATCGGTGAGCTCATCGCGGCCATCGCGACGGAGCCGCCGCTGCCCATTCGACAGCGCGCGCCGTGGGTGCCGTCGGCGGTGGCGTCGATCGTGATGGGGGCGCTCGCGCCGCGCGTTGCGGAACGAACGCCGAGCGCGGTGGCGATGCTGCATGCCTTGAGCGCGCTTCTGCCGGGAGGGCGGTCGCTGAACGAAGCAGCGCTCACGGCGATGACGGCTCACGAACGCGTCTCGTTCGCGGCGCGCTTGCCGCTGTCCGTCGTGGCCCCCGCAGCCCCCGCGGCCCCCGGCGTGACGACGCTGCTCGACGGGCTCGGTGGCAGCGCATCGCGCGCCGCCGCGTTCGGGGCGAACGATCGCACCGCAGGCGTGGACTCGCTTCTCGCCGGCTTCTCCGTCGGCGCGGCGAGCGCGGAGCCGCAGTCCGTGCGTCCCGTGGCGATCCCAGTGCCATCGCCCGCATCCGCGCGTCCGGCGGCGCGCACCCTGCCATCGAGCGTGACTCGCCCGATGAACGCGCGGCCCTCGCGCGCATTGCCTGTCGTCGCGATCGCGACGGTTGCGATGATCGCGATCGCAGGCACGGTTACACTCGCCGTGGCGTTGCATCGAGAGCGCGCCCACGCGGCCATCGGCGCGCACGCCGTCGCGATGGCCTCGCAGATGATGCGGGAATCGCTCCCGGCAGTCCCGTCGGCGACTCCTTAGCGCGTTCGCAGCTCGGCCTCGAGCTCCGCGACGCGACCTCGCGCGCGGTTGATAGAGGAACGTGCGGAGCTCGAGGAGTCGCTTCCTTTCCGCGAAGGGCCGTGCGGCCGCTCGGACACTTTTCGGGGTGTCCGCGATACCGCGAGGCCGTCCCTCGCGCCCGTTGTAGCTGGAGCCCCGCGCCGTTACTCTCGCGCCAGGATACCCGTGGCGACACACACGATTGAGACTCGGCTCAAGGCGTTGCGCGACGCGCTGCCCAACCAAGTGCTCCAAGGAACGGGCGGACAGCGCTATCCGCTCGGCGAGCCGCTCGGTGAAGGAGGGCAGGGGTGGGTCTTCCGAGCGAGTTGGAACGAGCCGAACGGCTACCACGTCGTCGTGAAGGTCCTGCGACCCGACGTCGCGTCGAAGGACTCGCTCGTGCGCTTTCAACGCGAGGCGCAGGTGCTCCGCATGCTCTCGCAGCAAGCGACGCCGAACCCGCACATCGTTCGCTTCTTCGATCATGCGATGGCGACGATTCACATCCCGCAGATGAACGACACGTGGACGCTGCCGTTCACCGTGCTCGAGTACGTCCCCGGGTCGACGCTCGAGCAGGCGCTCGCGGATGCGGGCGGGCGCGGTCTCGGCGTCGATCGAACGCGCCGCCTGCTTCGTCACGTCGTCCTCGCGCTCGAGCACGTCCACGCGCAGAACGTCGTGCACCGCGATCTGAAGCCGTCGAACATTCTGGTCGACAGCAGCGGCGGGCAAGAGCTCGCGAAGGTGACCGACTTCGGGCTCGTGAAGCTCTTCGACGCGGGCTTCGCGAAGACGACGGCGCTCGCCGGCGCGAGCGTCGGGTACGCGCCGCCGGAGCAGTTCGAGCACGGGAACGCGCGCGTCGGTCGTCACACCGACGTCTTCTCGCTCGCGGCGATCGTCTACGAGATGCTCACCGGACGCGCGGCGTTTCCGTTCCACGTGGGCGATCATCCGCTCCTCGTCGTCACGCGCATCCTCAACGACGCGCGCCCTGCGCTCGCGCGCGTCACGAGCTCGCTGCCGGGAGACTTGTTGACGCAGCCGGATGCGATCGCGGCGATCGACGCGGAGCTCGCGCGCGCGCTCAGCCCCGATCCGCGCGCGCGGCACGAGACGGTCACGGCGCTGTGGGAAGGCCTCGAGCGCGGCTTCGCGCTCGTGACGGCGCGGCGTCCTTCGATGCCGCCGATGTCCGACGGTCGCCCTTCGGTCGCGCGTCTCGGGCTCGCGCGTGACGCGACGCCGCTCACGAGCGCGCCGACGGTGTTCGCCGAAGCGGATCTGTCGAAGACGACCGTGATGCCGGACGGGCCCGCCGAAGCGATGTCGGCGCGAGGATCGCAAGTCGGGAGGACCGGCTCGCAGTCGTGGCAATGGATGTGGCGCGTGCGAACGCCTGCGATCGGTCTGGGGGCCGCGCGCGTCGCATCGATCGCACCCGCAGGCGCAACGGCGATCGCGGTCGGAGCCTCGGGCCTCCTCCGCTGGGACGGCGACAACTGGCGTCCGATCGCGGGAGCCGAGGCGATCGATCCGGCGCGCATTCGCGGCATCGTGTGCGGTGACGTCGACGCGCTCGTCGTCGGTGAGCTCTCGCTCGCCGCGCGTATCCGTGGAACGGGCGGCGTCGCGACATGGTCTGCGGCCGCGCCCGACATCACCCATCTCGCCGCGCGACTCGATCCCGACGGCACGGCGACGCTCGTCGGCGAGCGACCGGATCATCGCGGCGGCGCGTCTCCGACGCACGCGACGGTCGTCCTCGCGACGGAGTCATCCGCGCCGCGCATCATCGACGTCGCGCGCTACGCACGCCTTCGCTCCGTCGCGCGCGTCGGCCCGCGAACGCTCATCGCGTGCGGCGACGCGGGTGCTCTCGTCGCGATCGTCGACGGCGGGATCGCACAGACCGCGATGGCGTCCGCGGCCGATCTGAACGCGATCGCCGCGCTCCCCGACGGAAGCGCCGTCGTCGCGGGCAAGGGCGGCTACGTCTTTCAGGTGTGGACCGACGTGCAGTTCCGTCTCGAAGCGATCCAGACGACGCGCGATCTCTGGGCGGTCGCGGTCGGTCCCGACGGCACCGCGTGGGCGGCCGGCGATCAAGCGCGCGTCCTGCGCCGCGGATCGAGCGGGTGGGTGCGCGTCGGGGCGGACATCCCGGGCGCGCGAACGATCATCGCGCTCTGGGCGGGCCAGCTGCGAATGCTAGCGATCTGCGACGACGGCGCGGTCCTCGAAGGTTCGCTGCGCCAAGCGTAATCGCGAAGACGTGCTCCATGCTGCGAGGTCCGTGTCGTCCGTGCGGGCGACTTGCGCCGTTCGTGCTCGCCCCATTAAGCTGAGGGTCGGGGGCCATGGAGGCGAAGACGATCGACGGGAAGTACCAGGTCGTCCGCCTCCTCGGCGAAGGCGGAATGGGAGCCGTCTATGAAGCGCGCCACCTCGGCACCGGGCGTCGCGTCGCGCTGAAGGTGATCGTGAGCGCGGAGCTCGCGTCGTCGCCGGACATCGTCGCGCGTTTTCAGCGCGAGGCGCGCGCCGCGGGCGCGATCGAGTCGCAGCACATCGCGCACGTCCTCGACACGGGCGTCGATCGCGACACCGGCTCGCCGTACATGGTCATGGAGTTCCTCCAAGGGGAGGACGTCTCGCAGGCGATCGAGCGCATCGGGCCGCTTCATCCCGAGCTGGCGCTTCGCGTGATCGCGCAGGCGTGCATCGGCTTGCAGAAGGCGCACGAGGCGGGAGTTACCCACCGCGACATCAAGCCCGCGAACATCTACCTCGCGGCGCAAGACGGCGGCGAGCTCATCGTCAAGCTCCTCGACTTCGGGATCGCGAAGGTGAGGATGGAGCAGCTCCACAGCGCCGAGAACGCTGCGCTCACGCGAACCGGATCGATGCTCGGATCGCCGCTCTACATGTCGCCCGAGCAGGCGAAGGGCGCGAAGACGACCGATCACCGCACCGACGTCTGGTCGCTCGGCGTCGTCCTCTACGAAGCGCTCACCGGCGTGACGCCGCACGGGCACTGCGACACGCTCGGCGGCCTCATCTTGGCGATCTGCTCCGAGGAGCCGCGCGTCGTGCAGGACCACGCGCCGTGGGTGCCGCCGCAGGTCGCCGCGGTCGTGCACAAAGCGCTCGCGCGCGACGTCAGCACGCGATTCCAGTCGGCCGGAGAGATGGGCAACGCAATCCGCGCGCTCTTGCCGAACGGGCACACCGTCAATCGCGAGATGTTCGTGCCGCTCGCGCCGCAGATGCGAGCGCAGGTCGCGCCGCGGCTCGCGCTGTCGAGCCCGGGGCTAGCGACGTCGGCGCCTGGTGACGCGAACCTCACCGGCAGCACGACGGCTGCAGGCGTGACGCATACGTCGCCGGCGCCGTCGCGCGGCGCGGGAGCGGTGATCGCGTTCGCGTTCGTGGGGCTCGCGGTGGTCGGTGTCGGCGGGATCTTCGCGTACCGGCACTTCAACGTGAAGCCGCCTGTCGCCGTGGTGGTCGCGACGTCGACGACCGACAACCCGCTGTCCGCGCCGATCTCGTCGCCCACGGGAGCCGATCCGACGCCACCTCCGGCGCGCACCGCGCAGCTCGCGATCGTCCCGCCGACGGCGAGCGTGCAAGTCGACGGAACGCTCGCGCCGATCGTGAATGGATCGGTCGCGATCGTCGGGACGCTCGGGAGCGTGCACAAGGTGCGCGTCTTCGTCGGAAAGAAAGAGACGAGCGGCGACGTCGTCATCGCCGAAGACGGAATCATTCCGTCGAAGATCGAGCTCGGCATCGCGCCGCCGAAGCCGCCGGCAGGCGTGGGCGGCGTCGTCGCCGTCGCGTCGGGCGGAGCGAAGCCGCCCGGTCCGACGCCGCCTCCGCAGACCGCGCCGCCTCCGCCGAAGCCGCCGCCGACCGCGGGCGGGCTCGATCGCAATTTCAACTGAGCGACGCCCGCGCGCGGCGCGCCGGTAGACACGCCGCGTTTCCGTGTACGCTCTCCCGCACCCGCTCGGGGTGGAGGCTCTCGCATGCGCGGAACCGCGTTCGCCGCATCCTTTTCGACC
>JAYVXB010000492.1:0-4770 GCA_043785585.1 Deltaproteobacteria bacterium
TTCGATCGCGCGCATCGTGGCCTCTTTCGCGCCGAAGAGATCGACGGCAAGTGGGTTCTGCGCGATGCGTGGAGCGGCGCCGAGCTGTACGTCGACGTAGCGGACGACGGATCACGCGAGGCGCTTCACGCGGCGAGCGGACTCTTCGATGCGCGCGTCGTCGGACGCGACGATCCGCTCGGCGTCGCGATGCTGCCGGGCGCGCTGTTTCATCCCGAGGACGCGACCGATTCGATCGAAGCGGTGCTCGCCGCCGCGCGAGGTCGCTCGCTCGAAGCGGCCGCCGTGCTCGACGCATTGATGCGCATGGAGCGACGCTTCCGATCGCTCTCGCGCGTGAAGGCCGGATACGCCTATCGCGCGGACGCATTGGCGAAGTAGAAAAGGACGCGATGCCGCCGCCTCCAAGCTTTCGCGCCCGCCTCGTCGGCTCGCGCGCGCTGACCAACGCCGTGCGCGAGCTCACGTTCGAGCGCGTCGACGGCGCGCCGCTCGTATTCGATGCGGGCCAATGGACGCAGGTCGTCGTGCCGTTCGAGGCGACGCCGATCCGTCGTTCGTATTCGATCGCGTCCGCGCCCGACGGGACGCCGCGCTTCGATCTCGCGATCACGCACGTCGAGGGCGGACCGGTGTCGACGCATTTGCACGCGCTCGCGAAGGACAGCGAGCTCGAGTTCCAAGGCCCGCAAGGGTTCTTCACGAGGCCGCTCGCGACCGCGCCGCCGTCGATCTTCGTCGCGACCGGAACGGGCGTCACGCCGTTTCGGAGCATGATGCACGCGGCGATCGCGGCGAAGCACACCGCGCCGATGCGCCTCTTGCTGGGCGTGCGTCGCGAGGAGGACATCTTGTACCGCGACGAGTGGGAGCGACTCGCCGCGGAGAGCGCGAACGTGAGCGTCGACTTCACGTTGTCGCGCGCCGACGAGACGTGGACGGGGCGACGCGGCTACGTCCAGACGCACGTGCGCGCGATGTACGAAGAGATGGCGGCGCTCGGCGTCGGCTTGCCGCACGTGTACATCTGCGGGCTCGAACGAATGATCTCGGCGGTGCGCGAGCTACTGCGAAAGCAGATGGAGCTGCCGCGGCAGCAAGTCCACAGCGAGCGGTACGACTGACGGCGCGCCCGTCAGCGCCTCTTCGCTGCGTCTTTGCAACACCGAAACCCCGTCTCGTAAAACCGAAACCCCGGCCCGTGCGCCGAGTTCGACGACGTGCACGTCGGCTTGCCGCCGCCGTAGCACCCGGCCCAATAACAGCCGACCAAGATGTGGTGATGGTCGTTGGTGTGCCCGCGCGTGCGCACGACCCACTCTTCGACGTTGCCGGTCAGGTCGTAGACGCCCGTGTCGCTCTTGCACCCGCGCTTCGAGCCGCTCTTCGCCGCCTGGTAGAGCTCCTTCGTGTGCGACTTCGCCTCGGACGCGGGCCACTTCGCGAGGACGGGCTCGTTCACTTGGCGCCACTCTTTGTCGTCGTTGCACCGCGCGTCTTCGTGGCTCGTGCCGTACGGGTACTGACGCTTGTTCGCACCTTCGCACGCCGCGATCCATTCTTCCTCGCGGCACAGGCGCTTCCCCTTCAGCGCGCACCAGTCCTCGGCCTCCGCCGACGTCTGCATCACCAGCGGCCGACCGCGCCGCTTGTTCGGCGCTTCGTAGCGATCGACGCACGAGTCGCCGACGCGCGCCATGTCCTTCGGGCATCCGCTCTTCGGGGCCTTCGCGCGAAGAGGCGAAGGCGACGGGACTTCGCGCTCCCTCGAGGATGCTTCACGGCTCGCGCCGACCACGGCGACAATCACCATGAGCACCCCCGGAGTCATGAGGCGCACGGCGTCTCGCATCGAGCGTGCGAGTTATCTCAGCGTCGGCGAAAAAGCAAAGCTACTTGCCCTTGCAACGCTGGACCGTCGACTCGAAGTTCTTTCGCGCGTTCTCTTCTTTCGAGAACCACACTTCGGTCTTGCCCCCCTTGTAGTGCTCCTTCGCGATCTCCCAGTACGCCGTGAACGCCGCGTTGCAGTCCCCCGCCTTCGCGAGGCAGTTCGGCGCCGCCGTCATCATGAACATGAGCGGATCCTTGAGGAGCGCATCGTCCTCGTCCTTCGGCTTCACCGTGTCCTTGAGGCGCATGATCGTCTTGTACGCGTTGGTGCACGTCGCGACGTCGAGCGTCTTTGTCCACGCTCCGTCTTGCAGGGTCATGCGCGCCTTCAAGAATTCGTCGCGCGGCGACATGTTGCCTTGGCAGTTCTTCCCCGCGTAGACACCGACGATCGTATCGGTCCGGCTCGCGTCCTCGCCCGGGTTCTGCGCCGACCACGCCTTGCGGAAGAGAATCTTGCCCGCCTCGCATTGCCCCGCGAGCATCAGGCACTGCGCACGCACCATCGCGCTCCACGCTGCCGTCGGGTTCGTCGACATGCCCATCGGGCGTGCGTCGAGCTTGTCGTGCGCGTCGAGCTCGGCGAGGCATCCCTTGCCGTCGCGCGAGATGAGCTTCTTCTGCGCGGCGTCGAAGTGCTCCAGCGCCTTCTTCTCGGCGTCCGTCGACGCCTGGAGCTTGCCCGCGAGGTTCTTCGACGCGTCCGTCTCTGGCGCCGTCGCCGCAGCGACGTCCGGATCATCGCCATCCGTGATGGGACGAAGCGTGAGGCGAATCGGAACCTTGCAATCCTCGACCTCGCGCGCCGAGTCTCCCTTGCACTTCGAGAGGTCGCCGCCCTTCTTGTCGGCCTTCGTCTCGGACTTGTTCGAGCCGCCGGCGCCGAAGCCCAAGTACGATCCGTTGACCTCGCCGTGAAGCGACTTCTTCGACGCGAGCGCGAACGCGCCGAGGTTGTACGCGTAGACGAAGTGGGTAGCGCCTTCGCATCCCGACTTCTTCGAGAGCGCGGTGCGGAAGACTTTGTCGCGCGTCGCGTTGCGCGTGCCGCTCACGTAGTACTCCATGCGAAATTGTTCGCCGCTCGTCACGCGCCCGCCGAGGCTCGCCGCGCCGAGCGGGAGCTTCGCGTAGAGCTCGGACTCGTCGGAGATCTCCATCGACTCGACCGAGCCGCTCGTGAACGCCGGCGGCTTGTACGTGCCGAACGCGCCTCTGACCGAGTCGTCGCGGCAGCTCTCGAGGACTTTGAGATCGCATCCCTCGTACTTCACGACGACCACGTCGTCGTTCGTGTGAGCTTGGAAGCTCGACATGTCGGTCGCGTCCCACTCGATGATGAAGGGCCGCTCGTGGTTCTTCGCGTTGCACTTGTTCGCGCCCGCGAAGGACTTTTCCACGAGGTTCGACTGATTGGCGTGGGCACCCGGTCCACCGCACGCGGCGACGATGGCGACGCCCGCCGCGACGAGAGAAAGGGAGACGGCACGGGCGGTGAGGCGCTTCGGAGGAAGATGCATGACCGCGTATGGTACGCGAGGTGCCGCGTCGATCTACCTCGCTTCGATCGCATGCGTGCGCACCTTTCCCCATGGGCTCGCGAAGGCTCGATCTGGATCTCGGTCTGCCCATCGAACCGAGACCATTCGGCGCGCACGTCTTGCGCATCTACGCGTAGTCGCAACGAATCGATTGCTTGGCTCGGCATTTGTAGTGGGGGGCAACATGAAGCGCTCCCTCTGCCTCCCGGGCCTCGCCGTCCTCTCGTTTCTCGCAGCCCAAGCCTGCTCGTCCGCGGATCCGACGGTGCCGGTCATCGGACCGCACGGCGGTACCACCGGCGGCGGCACTGGAAACGGAAACAACGGAGCCGACAGCGGTGGTGGAGGCGGCGGTGACTCGGGCGCCGTGACCCCGTCGGACGACGCGGGCGTCACGATGACGAGCGACGAGACGTGGGCGGCCGGGAAGATGCTGACGACATCGGTGACGATCGCCGCGGGCGTCACCGTTACGATCGCTCCGGGCGCCGTCGTCAACGCTGCGAGCGGCGTATCGATCACGGTCCTCGGCACGCTCAAGGCGAGCAGCCAAGCGACGCACGCGAAGATCACGGGCACGTCCTGGGGCGGAATCACGGTGGGGGCGGGCGGAACGTTGTCGCTCGTCGGCGTCGATCTCGAGAACGCGATGACGGCGCTCGCGACGACCGGCGCGAACATGGCCGCGACCTACGACTACGGGACCATCACCGCCGCGAGCTCGCCGTTCAACGTCGGCGTCGGCGGAAAGCTCTCGACGTCGCACGCGCACGTCGCGGGCACCAAGGGCATGTCGAGCGTCGGCGGATCGTTCACGGCGTCGTTCTTGTCGTACGACTCGGGCGGCAACGAAGGCATCTCGCTCGGCGATCCGTCCGCCATCCTGACCATCGACGACTCGAAGTTCTTCGGCACCGGCCCGAACAGCGGCGACATGATCAACGGCTCCGGCGCGAAGATTCACTTCGCGTATTCGGAGATCACCGCCGTCCACTGCGCGTTCCACTTCAACAACGTCACGCAGTTCGACATCGACCACGCGAACATCCACGGTAACTCGTACGGCTTCATGCTCTACGGATCGGGAAGCACGGGGACTCGCAGCGTCGGCTTCTCGAACATCGTGAGCAACGCGGCGTACGGCGCGGACGAAGGCTCGGCGCAGACGGTCAACGGTCCGATCACCTTCCACGACGGCTACTGGGCGATGAACGGCGCGAGCGCGCTGAGCAACGTGCACAAGACGACGAACGCGATCACCGTCACGAACATGTCGACGACGACGCCGGTCGCGGGCGTGGGTCCGCGCGGGACGCTGTAGCGCGAATCGCAGCGG
>JAYVXB010000493.1:0-4768 GCA_043785585.1 Deltaproteobacteria bacterium
CGAGGGGGTTACCGGGGATTCGCGACTCGTGCACGACGTCGGCTCCGCGCCTATGTCGCCGCTGACACCAACCTCGTCGTCAGCCGCAGCGCGCGAGCCACCAGCCGCGGCCGCACGCAGCGACACCGAGACCATGCGCGACGGCGCCTTCGGCATGTCCGGTGACGCCTACGCCGACGGCGTGCGCGCGGTCACGCGCCAACCGTTCACGCGCCTGTCGCGCGCCGACCAGCAAGACCTGCAGCGCATGCTCGACGCCCACGCGGCCGACCATCGCGGCGAGGCGCTGCTCGCGTGGGTCCGCGCGACGGCGACGGAGTTCGCGCGCACCGTCGAGCCGCGGTTCGCGGCGGGCTACCGCCCACGCCGTTGCGCGGAGTGGCTCGACGCGGGCAAGCCGCGCTCCGGCGGTCCAGCGCTCGCCATCGTGCAGCGCGCGCCTCCGACCGGACGTGCTTGGAAGCCGGCAGTGCCGACGGCGGAGTGAACGATCATGCCCAATGACAGCCTCATCGACTTCAGCGGGATGTTGGACTCGTTGCGCGCGCTGCCGTGCGACCGCTGCGGGCGTGTCGGCGAGGGCGCGCGATGCGGCGCGTGTCTCGACGCGGAAGCCGCGCGCGAGCGCGCGAGCGTCGCCGCGCAGCGACAGCGCGCCATCGCGATGACGATCCCCCGCTCGTACCAATGGGCGAAGCTCGACGCCCCAGAGCTCGCGGAGCGCGTCCGAGGCAACGGCGCCGTTCGCAAGGCGCGCGCAGCGCTCGACGCGACGTGGATCGTCTTGCGAGGCAGCGCGGGCACCGGCAAGACGTCGCTCGCGGTCGCGATGCTTCGCGCGTGGGCTCGCGTGTACACGGTCGGCGACGCGGCGTTCGTCGCCGCCCCGAAGCTCGCCATGGCGCGCATCCAGCACAGCGCCGGCGACGGCGAGCCCGCCCTCGTCGAGCTCGCGATGCGCGCGCGCTTGCTCGTGCTCGACGATCTCGGATCCGAACGCGACCACCGCACGAGCGCGGTGCCCGACGTCATCTTCGAACGCCACGCCGAAGGCCGTGCGACGTGGATCACGACCGGGCTCACCGACGAACAGCTCGAAGCTCGCTACGGCGAAGGCATCGCTCGCCGCGTGCTCGAGCGCGCAGTCGTCATCGACGCGGGCAGCGCTTCGTAGCGCGCGTTGTGGCCAACACGAATCGACCGAATCTGTCGTTTTGCGAAGGAGGAACCGTCATGGGTGAAGCAGCCGTGGTCCTCACAAGTCCCCCGCGCGACATCCCCGCGCTCACGCCCGCGGAGGAAGCCGACCTACGTTGGTACTTCGGGCTCGACCTGCCGGCCGCGCCCGGCACGGGCTCGTCGTTCGGCGCGATGTGCGACCGGCTTCAGCGCGCACACGCGAAGACGACCGAGCGCCCGAGCGATGACGTGTCGTGGACGGAGATCGTCTTCTGCGGTCGCGGACACGGAAGCGTCGTCGGCGACGCGATCGAGGACGCGATGCACGCTCACATCGACGGGCGACGCCGAGCTACGAAGCTCCGCGCCGTGCTCGAACGGCTGAGCGCGCTCGATTGCGCCGTGCTCGAAGCGCGCTATCACGGCGGGGCACACAACGAGACGCTCGTGCGCATGTTCGCCGAGCTCGCCGGTGTCGTCCTCGTCACCGAGGCAATCCACGTCGAGAACGTGCGACGCGCCGCGAATGACCAGCACGAGACCGCAGATCGCACTGTGGCCGGGATGCTGACGGCATCAAAGGATCGCGCTGCGTCGAAGGACGATCGCGTTGCCGCCCGCCGATGGATCGAACGCGCTCGCAGCGAGGCGCACGATCTTGTCGCGCACGCCATCGCCGCATTCGTCCAGGCGAAACGCATCGGTCTCCTGCGCCGATGACGTCACAAGAGCCGATGCTGTTCGCGGAAGACGTCGCGCGGCTCCGCAAGATCAGTCGGTGGCAGGCGCGGCGGTGGCTCGAGATGATCGAAGCGGAGTACGGCGCAACGGTCGTCGGCCAAGTGCGAGCCCGTCGCGGCGTTCGGCGCTACACGACCGAGGCAGCACTCGCGCGTATCGGTCCGCGCGCCGGCAGCGTCGAAGCGCGCCTCATGTCGATCATCGGCGACTTCGATCGGCGGATCCGTGCGCTCGAGGAGGTCAATCGCCGATCGCGATCTACGTCGTGCGCATTCTGATGACTCGCACGCCAACCGCGTCTTCCTCTACTGGTACTGGCAGGCGTAGCCGTCGCCTCCCCCGTACGGCATGCACGAGGTTCCCGCAAAGCAGGCCGCACCGGACGACTTGCACGGTAGATAGCAGTTTCCCACCTGGGCTCCCGAACCGCCGAGGCAGACAAAACCCGATGGGCAGGTGCTCGTTGTCATCGACCCGGCCGACAGCTGGCAGGGCGCGCTGCACCAGCTGGGCTCAGTTCTCGAGACGAAGCATGAAGCGCAGTCGGGCTTGCCTGGAGCGACGGTGCAAGGAGCGGTGAGTGGCACGGAGCAGGTGCCCTGACCGACAGGAGGTACCTCGCAGTTCCCGGTCGATGAGTCGCACGAGAAACAGACGCGACTGCTGCACTTCCAGTTCCTGTCACAGCCCGCACCTTGCGCGAGAAGGGGCACACACCGGCCGCTCATCCCGTCCACCGAGAGCGAACAATAATCACCCGACGGACAGCTGCAGCCGCACGTGGTGTCGGTGGGCAGGAGCTCACAAGGAGTTGCGAGCCCGGCGACGCAGCCCGTCGGGCTTGGCACGCCATCCTGCACGAAGTACGCGTAGGACGAGCACACGCCAACGCAAACGTGGCCTCCGTGCGCGTTCGCGCCGCAACGGAGAGTGGATCCGCAGTCGGCGTCCGTTGAGCACGGGGATCCGAGCGCGGGAGCCACTTTGCTCGCATTGCCGCTCCCGCTACTACAGGCACTGGCGGCGGCGAGCGGTAGCATGAAGCACAGCGCCACTCGCGTGACGCGGTGGCGCGCGACGACCAAACGGCGTTCCGGATGAAGCGTGTCCAAGTCGTTCATGTTGTCCTGCGCCACGCACTGCCGTCAACGACTGGCGCCACCGCCAACGCCCGTGCGGTGGGGTGTCGCGACTCCGCTCGACGATGAGCGATCTCAATCGTCGAATTCGCGCAATCGAAGAAGTAAAATCGCCGAGCGTGATCGAGGTTGTGCGCATAGGAGCAGATAGGGCGCCTCAGGCTCCATGGTTGAGAGACACGCGAACGGCGACGCCAACGAAGCGCGCCGAGCGAGTCGACCTCGCTCCCTCGCGGCGGATCGCGCCAGCGGCACGGGTGCGCGTGTCTCTCGCTACTCTCCCTGCGGATCGGGCGGCGGGTACTGGAGGCGAGACCACGTCGGTTTGCCCTTCACCTTGTAGAAGCAGAGCAACTCGTCGTCATTCTTCGCGGGCACATCGAGCTCCTTCACAGCGTCGCCGTATCCGTTCTGCTCGAGTTCGAGGGTCGGCCGAGCGAATTCACGCGTGCCGAAGATCGGCGTCTTGTCGGGCGGCCGTAGGATCGCGACGTAGTCCGAGAGCTTGCCGCCCTTCGCGGCAACGGCCGCGGAAAAGCTCGGACCGTACATCTTCATGTAGCGCTCGATATCGTCCATCTCCTCACGCGTGACGAAGATCTTGTCGGGGTCGGGCGCGATCGTCGGCACGCGAATGAACTGCCCCTCGACGTGGTCGCCCGCAGTGACGAGGACGAGGAGTTGTTTCGGCTCGCACGCCTTGTCGAGCAGCCGCGCGATCTTCTCGCGCCCAACGGGCGAGCGTGCGACGGAGAGCACTTCGTCCGCGGATGCGCGCGGAACAACCAGGCTCTTGGTCGGATCGTACTTTCCGATCACGAGGACGAAATCGCGTGGCTCGCGGCCCTGATTTGCTGCAAGGTCGATGACCTTCGGGAGAAACCGACGTGCGTACGTCTCGGCGGTTGTTCTCTTCGGCTTGCTCGGCATACGGTCGGCTTGTCTAGCTCGGTTACGCGCTACGGCAAGGCGCATCGACGACGCACGACAGGGACGGGGATGCCCCGAACCTCGAAGGGTCGCCCGCGATCAGAGACCCAGCGGATGGTCGGACAGCCACGCAGCGTGCTGCGCCTTGATCGCATCCCGCGTCGAGCTCTCCTCGGTGATGAGATCTATCCCGCCGTCGTAGGGGTGGACCAGCCATCGTCCGTCGAGCGCTACGACAAGCACGTCTCTGATCACGTCGTCCGCGACGATGCGCACAAGGTCGTCGAAGATCCCCGGCGACCAGATCCATTCGCTTGCAAAGACATGGCAAAAACCGCCATTTTCGTCGTACTGGAACGTCCGCCACGGCAAGGCACGCGAATCGAGCGCGTCCAGCTCGGGGTACGAACGAATCGGCGGCGCTTCGGTGGCGGAGTATCCAGTCGTAAGCAGGGCTACGCGCTCGTGTCCATTCGCGACGTCGCCGAGAATCGCATTGAATCTATGCGCGATGGTCGCGTACTCGGCCTCGCCTTCGGCATACCGCTTCGAACCGGGAAGGCTATGGAATCGCAACCACCGGTTGGGGAATCCTTGTCTAAGGTGATGTCCAATCGGTTGGCATTGCGGGAACCATTTGTCCCAGGCGTCCAGCATTTTGGCACCGACCCCGTATGAGTTCGTCGAAGCGAGACGTCAGCTAGAATGTCTATCTGCACGACGCAACATAGCCGCGTCCGCGTTTCGGGCGATCTTCATTTGCGCCCCCCTATTTCGGG
>JAYVXB010000494.1:0-4758 GCA_043785585.1 Deltaproteobacteria bacterium
GCCGGCGATCTCCGCCGCGCGGGTCACGTTGCCGTTCGTTCGGCGGAGCAGCTCCTCGACGTAGAGCCGCTCGAACTGCTCGGTCCACGCGACGCGCGCCTCGCGAAGCGGCAGGTGCGCCGCGACGGCCGCGCTGGCAGGTTGCGACGGTGGAACGCCGGAAGCTCGCGGCGACTCTTCGTGGGCTCCGAACGACACCATGCGCTCGACGAAGTTTCGGAGCTCGCGCACGTTGCCCGGCCACGCGCGCGACTCGAGCGCCGGGAGCATCGACGCCGGCAGCGCGTCCTCGGTGCCGCTGAAGCGCGCGTAGAAGCCTTGCGCGATCGTCGCGATGTCCTCGCGCCGCGCACGGAGCGGCGGCACCTCGAGCTCGATGACGGCGAGGCGGTAGTAGAGGTCCTCGCGAAACGTCCCTTCGTTCACGCGCTCGGCGAGCGACCGATGCGTGGCCGCGAGGATGCGCACGTCGATCGGTCGGCCGATGTTCTCGCCGACGCGCCGCACCTCGCGCGCCTCGAGCGCGCGCAGGAGCTTCGGCTGAAGAGAGAGCGGCAGCTCGCCGATTTCGTCGAGGAAGATCGTCCCGCCTTGCGCGGCCTCGAAGAGCCCGCGTCGATCGGCGTGCGCGCCGCTGAACGATCCTCGCGCGTGCCCGAAGAGCTCGCTCTCGATGAGGTTCTCCGCGATGGCGCCGCAGTCGACGGCGACGAAAGCCCCCTGCTTGCGCGACGACGCCTCGTGCACCGCGCGCGCGACGAGCTCTTTGCCGGTGCCCGTCTCGCCTTGGATGAGCGCCGTCGCGTCGGTCGCTGCGAGCCGCTCCATGATCGCGTACACGCGACGCATCGCGAGGCTGCCGCCCAAGACGCCGCCGAAGCTGTCGCGCATCGCGATGGGGACGCGCAGCGGCTCGGCGCTCGACTCGATGCGGATGGCCGTCACGCCGAGCTGGATCGTCGACCCCGGCAGGAGCATCGCGTCGCCGACGCGCACGCCGTCGACGAACGTGCCGTTGGTGCTCCCGCCGTCGCGGACGTGCACGCCTTCCTTGCGAACGCGGATCTCGCAGTGCATCCGCGATACCGCGCGGTCGGTGAGGCAGAGTTGGTTGCTCGCGGAGGTGCCGATGCGCGTGACGCCGGACGAGAGGCGCGCGCGACTCCCGCGGTCGGGCCCTTCGATCACGAGCAGGCCGACGGCGTCGAGGGCGATCGCCGGCTGGTTCATGTCCATGCGGCGCGTCGCTACGTCGTCCCAGCCGTCGGACATGTTCGAACGATATCGTGCGTTCGCTGGATGGTCCAACGCGCGCGCGGGCTCACGGCACGAGATCGACCGTCACGTCGTCGTAGCGAATCGTCCAGCCCTTCGATGGAAGGCTGACGAAGGTCGTGCCGAGCGTCGCTTGCAGCGTCGTTGCGTTGACCGTCACCTGAAGCGGGACGGCGTCGAGCTCGACTCGGTCGTCGAAGGTAAGCCGGACGCTCGCGGTTTGCGGCGCCGTTCGCGTGACGTCGATGCGGATCTTGGTCCATCTGCCGAGGACGAGCGGATCGCGCAGCGCGTGCTCGACGTACGACATGCCGCCATCGACGAAGCCGGACTGCTCTCCCAAGGTCACGGTCAGACCTGCCGTACCTTGCGACAACGCGAGCTGGAGGCTGTAGCGATTGGCCGCCGCGTCGAGAAAATCGATCGCCGCGAGGACGATGACCGCGCTCGGCGTCGTATCGGCCGCTACGGGCTCGACCGCGAGCGCGAAGGTCGTCGTGCCTCGCGACGGCGGCAGGGTGAAGCGCTTGCGCAGCGCGGTGTCCAGCAGCTGCCCCGGCTGGAGCGGCGCGAACGAGGCGAGGAGCGAGCTCGGCGCCGAGACCTGCGAGCCGGGATCGATGACCATCGACCCGCCCACCTCGTGAAAGACGTCCCACGCGCCGGGCAGAGTCTCGTGGTCGAAGTCGTCGCAGAACGTCGGCGCGGGCGATCGCGAGGCGCAAGACGACGAGGACGTCGACGTCGTCGCCACACCGCCTTGCAGCCCGCTGAAATCCGCCGTCAACCCGCACGCGAGCGGCGCTACCGCGACGACGGTGAAGACGGCAAAGACAGCAAAGACACGACAAACCACGGAGGTCGAAAGCTAGCTACCTACCCTTTGACCGTCAATCGAGCGCCAGCTAGCTTGCGGCTCGATGCCGCGCCTCGCGCACCGCATGGGCGTCGCCTCGGTCGCGCTTGCGATCGCGCTCGCGGCAAGCCTCGTTGGGACGCCCGCGCGCAGCGAGCCGCCCACCGTCGCGCAGTGCAGCTCGTCGTACGAGAGCGCGCAGCTCCTTCGGCAGAGCGGAAAGCTCATCGCGGCGCGGGAGGCTGCGACCTCGTGCGCGCGCGCGGGGTGCCCCGACGTCGTGAAACAGGATTGTTCGGCGTGGGCCGGCGAAATCCAAAAGCAGATCCCGTCCGTCATCGTCATCGCGCGCGACGCCGCGACGGGGGACGAGCGCGGCGCGCGGGTCATCGTCGACGGAACCGAGCGTCCCGAGGCCGCGAGCGGACGCGCGTTCGAGCTCGATCCCGGCGCGCACGCCGTGCGCATCGAACGAAGCGGGAACCTGCCATTCGAGCAGACGGTCACCGTGGTGCAAGGTGAGCGCGACCGCGTCCTTCGCTTCGTGCTGCGCGTCGCGCCTTCGGTCGACACCGTCGTCGCCCCAACCGAGCCACCGCGAGTCTCGTACGTGCCGGCAGCAATCGTCGGTGGAGGCGCCCTCGTCGCGCTCGGGGCGTCGGCGTGGCTCGGTCTCTCGGGCCGGAGCGATCTCTCGCGACTTCGCGGCTCGTGCGCTCCGTCGTGCGCGGACGACCGCGTGGATCCCGTGCGGCGCACGCTGCTCGTGTCCGACGTGCTGCTCGCGGTCGGAGTCGTCGCGGCGGGCGTGTCGATCGTCCTGTTCGTTCGCCCACCGCGGTCCGGATCCGCATCGGCGCAGGTGGGCGTGACGCCTTCGCGTGACGGAGCTCGGGTGACGTTCGGCGCGACGTTCTGACGCGGGCGGGCCGCGATCCGGTGACTCCGGGCGACGACGCCGACCTCGCGCGGATCGACGCGGATCCAATGCGGCATGCGCAGCCGCACGCCGGCAAGGAAGAGCGCGGCATCGCACGCCGCGGAAGACGCATTTTCGCAATGATCTCGAGGGGACGACGGTGGCGCGCGGGTTGCTGAACACCCCACCGATGACACGCACGACGACACGCGCCCTCGGACTCCGTCGACTTCACTTCTGCGCGGCGACGCTGGTCGTCGGCCTCGCGCTGGCGGCATGCGGTGGCGACGGCGGCGGCCTCGGCCCCGCGGATGCGTCGCCGACGTCGCCGAACCCCGACGGCGCCGATGCGGCGACCGGCGACACGCCGCCGTTCGGAGGGCTCGATGCCGGCGCGCCGCCCGGCCCGTCGAACGGCGTTCTCACCTTCGTCATCCGTGACTTCAAGCTCTATGACGCGCGCGATCCGACGACGAATCCCGACTTCGAGAACGTGCCAAAAGCGGACGCGCACGGCGTCCCGAGCGCCACCTACCTCGGCCCGTGGGACGATCGCGAGATCACCGAGCCTGCGCTCGGCCCCGACTCGAAACCCGTCTACAAGGCCGGCGCGCAGGCGTCGCTGACCACCCACGGGAAAGCCGCCTTCGATCAGTGGTTCCGCGACGTCCCCGGAACCAACGTCCGTATCGAAATCCCCTTCGCGCTCACGAGGAGCCCGGACGGATCGTATGGATACGACAGCCAAGTGACCGGCGTGCCGCTCTCGGCCAACGAGCCTGCCAAACAGTTCTTCCCAATCGACGACGGCAGTCCGCACGCGAGCCCGTTCGGCCATCAAGGAGATCCGCACAACTATTCGTTCACGTGCGAGGTTCACACGACCTTCACGTACTCGGGAGGCGCGTTTCTGCACTACCGCGGGGACGACGACGTCTGGGTCTTCATCGACGGCAAGCGCGTCATCGACCTCGGAGGCATTCACGACCCGGAGACGGGGGACGTTCAGCTCGACGCGCTCGGGCTGACGAAGGGGCACGACTACCCGCTCGACTTCTTCTTCGCCGAACGGCACAAGCGCGGCTCGAACGTCCTTTTTTCGACGAGCCTAATGCTGCGACCGTCACCGAAATGAGGTCCAACGTGACGACCGTGACGCGGCGCACTCGCCAGTGGACAATGCTCTCGGTTCTCGGCCTCGTCGTCGTCTCCTGCGGCGATGCCCCATCGTCTGGCGCTGTCGCCACCGACTCCAGCGATGCGTCCGCCGTGCCGGCAACAGACGCCGGCGCGCTCCGCCCACCGCCGGGCACCGTCGACGGAGCGGCGCCGCCTCCCGTCACCGATGGCGGCGCGCCGCCGAGGGCGGACCGCGGCGCGACGCTCCCGTTCTGGGAATACGAGGCGGAGGACATGCGGACCACCGGTGTCGTGATCGGACCGAGCCGGGCATTCGGCGACATCGCCGCCGAAGCCTCGGGACGACGAGCGGTGCGACTGGACGCAACCGGGCAAGGATTGGAAATCCAGACGACGCACCCCGCCAATTCGATCGTGGTCCGTTACGCCATCCCCGACGCGCCGGGCGGCTTCGGAACCGACGCGACGCTCGGGCTCTACGTCGACGGCGTTCGCACGAAGAGTCTGGCGCTGACCTCGCGGTACGCTTGGGTGTACGGCGGCGAGGCGAGCTCCAGCAACAACATCC
>JAYVXB010000495.1:0-4754 GCA_043785585.1 Deltaproteobacteria bacterium
GAAATCGCGGCCGGTCAGCCAACGACCGAGAAAGAGCGGACGCAGCTTGACACCCGTCGCGATGAGGCGACGCGGCTCGGAGCTCGTGCCGAGGAACGATGCATCTTCGTACGTGCCGAACACGCCGATCGTGTCGAGATAGCGCACACGCAAATCGAGCGCGCCGCGCGGCGCGCGTGGGCCGATCGCGACGCCTGCGCCGGCGACCACGCCGAGATCGCCTTCGATGCGACCGTAGCTGCCGTCCGCTCCTCCCTTGCCGCTGGAAAGATCGGCGCGTGTGGAGTCCGCGTCGGCTGACCGAGCGAACGAGAGGACCGCGGCGAGGATCGCGGCGAGCAGACTAGAGCGCGAGCGCATGCGTGATCTTCTCGCGAAGCTCGGGAGCGAAGATGAGCCTCACGCGTGACAGAGTTTGCCCAGCGAGACGTCCGAGCAGAAACGATACTTCGCTGAGCGGGCGCGCCGGCCCCTTCGAGTACACGACCATGAGCGGCTCGGCTTCGCTCCCGAAAGGCGAGTCGGTGGCGACGTCGAGGCCGACGTAGAGATCCGGATCGAGCTTCTCTGTCGCCGCGATTTCGCGTGCGACCGCGTGCGCGTGCGCGCGACCTTCCGGTGTCGCGTGCTCACCGAAGAGCTCGAGCGTCTTGAAGAGGGCGCGCGCGCGCACGCGCGTCGACAAGTCGGCGAGCGCCGGATCGGTCGACTTCTCCCATGCGTGCATCGCGCCGAGGAGCACGCCGTCGTCGAGCTCGAGGTAGTCACCGAGCGAGATTTCTTCGCCGCGCGCACCGACCTCGATCGCGCGAGGGACCGAGGGCAATCGCGTGCCGTCCGCGATGAGCCGGGCCGCGCGACCGAGGGTCGTACGGATCATCCACTCGGCGGAGCGCGTCGCCTTGTGCAGATACACCTGCTGGAACATGAAGAGGCGCGCCAGAATGAACGCCTCGATCGCGGGGAGCCCCTTTGCGCCGTCGATCGCGAGCGCGGGCGCTTCGCCTTCGCCCGAGACAGGTGCGAAGCGGAGGCTTCGAAGGAGCCACTCGAGATCGTAGTTCCCGTAGCGGACGCCGGTCGCGTGTGCGTCGCGCAAGAGGTAGTCACATCGATCGACGTCGAACTCGCCGCTCACCGCTTTTGCGAGGTACGCGAGCGGGTGGCGTCCGTGCACGAGGTCGGCGACGCGCTCGGGCATGCCGGGGTCGAGCGCGACGAGCGCACGATGCACGCCGGTCGACGGATCGAGGACGACGCGCTCGGTCCAGATCTCGTGGTGCGGCGTGCCGGGGAGCGCGTCCTCGAAGAGGTGCGAGAGCGGACCGTGCCCGACGTCGTGGAGCATCGCCGCGGCGAGCGCGTCGCGCGCGCGATCCGAAGTGAGCTTCTGCCAATACGGAAGGTCGTCGTGAATCGCGCGAAGGCGCGCGACGAGGAGCTTCATCACGTGCGCGGCGCCGACGGCGTGCGCGAAGCGGGTGTGCTCCGCACCGGGAAACGCGACCGACGTGACGCCGAGCTGACGCACGCGACGCAGGCGCTGCACCTCGGGCGTGTCGATGAGCTGCTCGACGACGCGCTCTTCTTCGGACTCGAACGCGATGAGACCGTGTACCGGGTCGCGGAGGATCATGCGCGCGCCGTCCGGGCAGCGCGCGGAGCTCGCGTCTCGCGCACGGTGCGTGTCGCGATCGCGCCGTCGTCGGCGTACACGCGCACGGCGAGTGGACCGTCGCGATGAAGGACGATTGCGCTCCGAGCTGCGGGAACGGGACGAGCGCCCGGCGCGCGCTCGGAATGCCACGCGCACACGAACGGACCGTCGTTCGTCGGCGCGCTGTCGATGGCCCAAGCAGACGGCTCGGTCGGGCTCACGAGCTCGACTTCGACGCTGCGCGGATCGATGCGCCTCACGTTCACGGTGGGCTCGCCACCCTCGGGGGCCGTGAGATCGCCGCAGCGCTCGACGCGAAGCGGCGCGCCTGCGCGAAGCATGCGTGCGCGCGCGGTGCCGATCGCCACGGGGCCGGCGTCGCCGAGGATCGCGCGGCGTCCGAGCGCGTGCGCGGCGTCGCCGGTCGTTCCGCTGCCGGCGAAGAGATCGACGACGAGCCCGTCGGGCGGTGTCGCGCACGTGATGATCCGCTCGAGGAGCGCGCGCGGCTTCTGCGTCGGGAATCCCGTCCGCTCCGTGGTCGCGACGTGACGGAGCGGCGGCACGTCGGTCCAGAGGGCATCGACGCGGCGCTCGCGGCACCACACGCCGTCGGCGTTCTGCACGAGGAAGTACTTCACGTACGCCTTGCCGCTTGCGGTGCGGTGCACGCGCCCCTCGCTCTCGAGGCGCGCAATCGATGCGTCGGTGTAGTCGCCGCGCGGCGCCGTCGTGAACGGTCGCTTCTCGTCGTCCCAACGGATCGCGCTCTTCTCGATCGGCTCGAGGCGCGTCGGCGGTGTGAGCGCGACGTGAGGGTTGCCGTAGACGACGAGCGTGTCGAGCGTGCGACCGAACTGATGGCTCGTCGCCTGGCGTCCGAGGTTCGGTGCGCGGCGCCAGACGATCTCGTTCACGAACGCTTCGCGTCCCATGATCTCGTCGAGGAGCACGCGCACGAGGTACGCCGCGCGCCAATCGAGGTGGACCCATATCGATCCCGTCGGCGCGAGGAGCTCGACGAGCGCCTCGATGCGTGGAGCGAGCGCAGCGATGTAGCGCGCAATCCCCGCACCGCTCCAGCGATCGCCGTACGCGAGCGACCGGACGACGCGACCGTCGGCCGGCCCGTCGAGACGCGCCTCGTGCGTGTAGTCCGCCTGCGATGCGAAGGGCGGGTCGATGTAGACGAGGTCGACCTTCCCGGCGAGACCCTCGGTCGCCAGCGAGCGCGCGACGTCGAGAGCGTCGCCGAAAACGAGGCGATGACGCGGCGGCTCCGAGGCGCTCGACGCTTCGTTCGGGACGATTGGCGGGACGGGCGCCGATGCGACGTCGATCGCGGCGGATCGAAACGTCCGCCCCTCCCACTCGAGCCTCACTCCGCCACCGGTACGCACGCCGGCCATCCTAGTCGAAGCTCGCGCCGCGCACGCATCGCACCGCGCGCGCGAGCAAACACGAGCAAACATCGGAAATCGCTTCAACTAATGGGAGCCGAGAGCTAATGTTCTAGCCTCGGCCTTTTTCCCCACGAAACCCTCCCCCACCGTGCCCCCTCAACGCTCCCCAGAAGCCCCGTACCGGCTCGTCGACATCTTGCGCGCGCTGCCAGCGAGCGAGCTCGACGGGCTCGTCTCGCGTCTCGGCGTGCGGATCGATCCGGCGAAGCGCATCGATCCGCCCTCGCAGGTCGCGCGCGCGCTCGTCGCGTTGCCGGATCTGCGCGATCCAGGCCGGCTCACGCAGGCGAGCGTCGAGCTCCTCCATCGCGTCGCCGAAGGGCGAGGCTTGCTGGTCGTCGCGACGATGCCCCCGGCGCTCGAGCCGCTCCTCGCGCGCGGGCTGATGTTCGCGCGCGGCGTCGAAGGTGGCGTCGAGCTGATCTTGCCGACGGCGTACCTCGTCCAGCTTCGAACGTGGGAAGGCGAGGATCCGCGCGGGCTGCGTGCGCTGCTCGCGCAAGCGCCGTTCGAGACGATGAGCGCGATCGCGTCGCACTACCTCGGACGCCCAGCGACACCGCCGATCGCGCTCTCACTCGAAGGCGCGTGGGAGGTCCTCGGGCATCCGGGCAAGCTCTCGGACGAGATCGACAAGCTCGCGCCGATGGAGCGACGCGTCCTCGAAGGCGTGGAGCGCGAAGGGGGCGAGGTCGACACAGAGGAGCTGCTCGAGCTCGAGCGCGAGCCGCTTCGATTGCGATCGGCAACGGGTGCGACGCCGTCGCGTCGCGGCGTCGGATTTTCGCTCGAGCGGCGCGGACTCCTGATTCCGGTTCACCCGAACCGGCACGTCATCCCGACCGAGGTCAGCGCCATCATCGGCGCCGCGCACAACGCCGAGCGCGAGGCGCGTCGCGAGCAGGTGAAAGAGTTCGTGACGTCGGGCGACCACGCGCCGCGCCGCGCACGCTTCGCGCTCGAGCCGGCGCCGATCGTCGTTGGGCTCTCGCTCGCAGCGCGCGAGCAAGGCGGAGAGATTCGCCCGGGCATCGGTACGCCGAAGTCGCTCGTACAAAAGCTAGCCGCGCGCTTCGGACGCGATCCGACGCACGTCGCGCTCCACGTCGGACTCGCGCGTGCCGTCGGCCTTTGGGACGCATCGGCAACGAATATCAGCGCGCCGCCCGGCTCGCTCACGCTGCACGAGCTCACGCGCCATCTCTTTCTCGCGTGGCGCCGCGGCGGAGCGTGGGACGAAGCGCGCGCCGAGCCCGAAGTGCTGCGACTCGCCGCCGACGCGCGCGACACCAGCCCGGTCGGCGTGGTGCGCGAGCTCGTGCTCGAAGCGCTGAAAGATCTCGGCGAAGGGCGCTGGATCCCGTGGACGTCCCTCGCTGGATACCTGCGGACGGATCATCGCATCCCGGGGCTCACGCGTTTGTTGCGACGTTGGTCCGAGCGTGTCGGCGTCGACATGGTCGATCCGATGGAGGTGGCTCGGCGCATCGTGCACGAGAGCCTTCCTGCGCTCGGCATCGTGGACGTCGGCGAGGACTCCGGACACGCGAGCGCGGAAGAAGACGACACGACAGACGGCGCCAATCTCACGTTGCGACTGACTCCACGCGGGCGCGCGCTCCTCGCCGACAAGC
>JAYVXB010000496.1:0-4750 GCA_043785585.1 Deltaproteobacteria bacterium
GGTCGCGGTCGCGGTCGCGGTCGCGGTCGCGGTCGCGGTCGCGGTCGCGGTCGCGGTCGTGGTCGGCGGTTTCACGATCCGATCGCGGAACGCGAAGAACGCGACGACGCCCGCGATCGGGATCGCCGCGGCGATGATCCACGGCGCTCGCCGTCGCGCTTGCGCCTCGCGACGACCCGCGGTCTCGATCGGCCGCGTCGCGATCGTCTCGATGACGTCGCCTTTGATCGCCGGCGGCGGCGTGCTCTTCGGCAGCGCGCGCGTCGCGATGTTCGGCATCGACGCCGGCTCGGGCGCCGCGAAGGCGAGGGCGACGACCTCTTCGCGCGCCGCGAACGTCTTCGTTCGGATCTCCGCCGCGCTCGGCCGCGACGGCGGACGCTGAAGCCCCGCGCGCTTGCTCTCCGGTGACCGCACGATCGGCTTCGATCGCGTCGCCCGCACCCGCTCGCCGAGCTGCCGCGCCACGTCGCCGAGATCGATCCCCGCGAGAAACTTTCGCAGAGCGCGCGCGAGGTCTTCCGCTTGCTGCGGCCGCTTCTTCGGATCGAGCTCGAGCGCGCTCCCGACGATCTCGTCGAGCGGCAAGAGGCGAATGTCGATCTCGCTCGGCTTCGGCCGCGTCCCGCGCATCAAGCGATCGGCCTCGATCGGATCCTTGTGACGGAACGGCGGCTTCCCGCTCCACACCTCGAGCAAGAGCACCGTCACCGCGAAGACGTCGGTCGCCGGCGTCAGCTCGCCGCCGTCGACCTGCTCGGGCGCCATGTGCCCGGGCGATCCGAACACCTCGTGCCCCTTCACCTGCGCGCGCGCCGCGATCCCGAAGTCGATGACTTTGACCTGTCCCTCTTCGTCGATCATCACGTTGCGCGGCGTGACGTCGCGGTGCACGACCTTCATGCGCCGGTGCGCGTAGTCGAGCGCGCGGCAGACCTCGACGCCGATGTACGCGCCCTCTTCGGGCGACAGCTTCGTCTCGTCGCGCGCGACGGCCTTCAAGAGCTCGGCGACGCTGAGCCCTTCGACGAACTCCATCGCGAGGAAATACGTCCCGAGCTCGACGCCGAGCTCGTACACCGGGACGATGTTCGGGTGGCTCAGCGCGACGGTCGTCTTCGCTTCTTCGACGAAGCGGCGCACGAACTCGTCGTCGTACGCGAGCTCGTCGCGGATCTGTTTCACGACGAGCTTCTTTTCGAAGCCGCCCGCGCCCTTCAGTGTCGCAAGGATCACGCGCGCCATGCCGCCGCGCGCAAGCTCCTTTTCGAGCACGTACTTGCCGAAGACTTGGGGGTACATTCAGATCCGTGCCCCATCAGCGTAGCAAGAAGGCGCGCAAGCTGGCCGCTTTCGCGTTGGGCGCGACCAGCGCCGTCACCGCCGCGTGTGGGCACAAGACGGAGATTGCGACGCGCACGGTCACGCTGCACGCACCTCTGCAGTGCGCACCGTCGCTCGAGGGCGCGGCTCCGTTCGGCCTTTTTCTCGCGAGCGGCGACTTCGATCCGACGGTCGGCGTCCAGCAACGGATGCGCGACGTCGGCGCCACGCTCACCGGGATCCCCGCGGCGACGCGCTCGCTCGTCGTCGACGTCGGCGCGGGCGATCTCGACTGGCGCGGTGTGCGCGACGTGATGCCGTCGGGCGACGTCGACGTTCTCTTGTGGCCGTACCTGTCGCCGTGCGCGCTCTCGACGTCGGTCGATCGTGGGAGCGGTGTCTTGCTCGGCGCGGTGAGCGCGACGCGCGCGATCGTCGTCGGTGGTGTCGCGCCGCCGCCGCCGGCTTCCTTGCCGCGTGCGTGGGTCGCGGATCTCACGACGGGCGCGCTCGCGCCGATGCGCGACGGTCTTCTGACGGCGCGCGCGCGCGCGTCGGTGACGTCCTTCGGCGGTGGAGCCCTCGTCGCGGGTGGCGTGAGCGCGGTCGACGGGACGCCGCTCGCGACCGCCGAAGTGTTCGTGTCGACCTTGCACGAGGTGGGCGATTTCGATCACGTGCCGATCGCGTTGAGCGGTCAGCGTCACGACCACGGTGCCCTCACGCTCGCGACGGGCGAGACGCTCCTCGTCGGCGGCGTCGGGTCCAACGACCTCGCGCTCCGCTCGCTCGAGATCGTCGATCCCGTCGCACGCTCGTCGCGTTCGCAAGGGCTCGCGCAGCTCGAGGTCGCGCGCGCGAATCCGATCGTGGTGCGTCTCGCGAACGGAGAGATCCTCGTCGCGGGCGGCACCGACGACCAGTTGATGCCCGTCACGAAGCTCGAGTGGCTCACGGCGGACGGACGCGCCGCCGCGCGCCGCTCCCGCGATTTCGTCGGGCGAAAACGTCGCGGCTTCGTCGCGCTTCCGGGCGGCGGAGCGCTCGCTGTCATCGCGCCCGACCCCAACGACTCGGCCGCGTTCCAAAGCGTCTGGGTCATCAGCGCCGACGGCGAGCCCGAAGCCGCGTCGGCGATCGGTTCGCCGCTGACCGGAAAGCCCGGCTCCGACATCGCTCTCTTCCCTGGAACCGAAGGCGAGCCGCTGCTCTGGACGGGTGAGCGCTGGCTGCGTTGGTCGCCGTGGACCGGCGTCTTCACGCAGCTCGACATCGCGCCGCCGTCGGTCACAGATCTGCCGCTCGGCCCGGACGGAATCGCGATCGCGTCGCCCGAGCCGGGGCTCGCGCTCTTTCTGACGCTCGACGACACGCGAATCACCGGTCTGCGGTTCGGCGCGCGAAGCACCTTCGCGACGATCGTCCTACCGCTCTTCGCAGGCGATGCAGCCACCGATCGCCTCTTCGCCTCGCCCGATCGCCTCGTGCTCCCGGGCACGACGACATCGATCGCGATCGATCCGCAGAACGGCGTCACGCTGATCGCCGGCGCGACGGTCTTCTTGACCGACGTGACGTTCGCCGGCGTCGCGATCGATCTCGACGCGCCCACGGGCGAGCCGCCGCTCATCGTCCTCCGCGACGAGAACGGCACCGAGACCGAGATCGGCGCCGCCGCGTGCGCCCTCCCGGCGACTCCCGGCGCAGCGCAATCGATCCACCTCGAGCGAAGCGGCGCATCGGTCCACGTCGGCGCGCGCGACTGCGGCGTCACGTTGCGTGCGGACGCGCGGATCGCGATCGGCCTCCGTGGCGCCGCGGACAGCGAGCGGAGCGCCGCCAGGAACGTGCGCGTAGGTCGTCGCTGAGCGCACCTATTTTCGCGCTGCTGCGTGGGCGCTCTTGACGGTCGAGGCCAATTGACGAAAAAGTCAATTAGGAGGTCACCCGCATGGCATCGCTCCCGATCGTCGGCACGCCGTCCCTTCCCGAGAACGTGATCGGCGTGCCCGCTGCCGGCGCGCCGACCACGACGTACCAAGCGTACGCCGCCCAAAGCATGCTGCATGCGAAGGACGGCCCTTCCGGCGTGTCGACCGTCCACGTCGCGCACGACCTCACCTACGCGTGGGACTACGCGACGCAGCGCCCCGAGCTCCGTGTCCTCTACGAGAAGTCGAAGGACCTCATGTGGAACGCGCGCACGTACCTGCCGTGGGACACGCAGGTCGATCCGGAGCGCGAGAACGTCCCCGATCACCTGAACCCGCTCTTCGGCACGCGCATCTGGCCGACGCTCGACCCGAAGAAGGACATTCCGCGCCTGCGTCGCGAGCAGCAGGCGTACTCGTTCTCCAACTTTCTCCACGGCGAGCAGGGCGCGTTGATCGCGACGTCGCAGATCGTCGCGATGGCGCCGACGGCGGAGGCGAAGTTCTACGCGGCCGCGCAGGTGTTCGACGAGGCGCGCCACGTCGAGGCCTACGATCGCTACCTCCGCGAGAAGATCGAGATCGTCTATCCGATCAGCCCGCATCTGCGCGAGCTCCTCGACCTGATCATGCTCGACACGCGTTGGGACTTCAAATTCCTCGGCATGCAAATCATGGTCGAAGGGATCGCGCTCGGCGCGTTCGGCATGATCGAGAAGATGTCGAACGAGCCGTTGATCAAGGCGATAACGCAGATGATCATGCAGGACGAGTCGCGGCACGTCGCGTTCGGTGTCTTGACGTTGAAGGACACGTACACGGGCATGGCGGCGAACGAGCTGCGCGATCGCGAGGACTTCGTCGTGCAGAGCGCGCACCTGATGTACGAGCGCTTCCTTCAGCAAGAGGTGTGGACGCGCATGGGGCTCCCGCAGAAAGAGTGCGAGGAGTACGCGCGCAACTCGGAATCGATGCGCATGTTCCGCAAGCTCGTCTTCTCGAAGATCGTTCCGAACATCAAGCGCCTCGGGCTGCTCACTCCGTACGTGCGAAAGCATTTCGACGAGCTGGGGATCCTCGAATACGAGAGCTGGGAGCCGAGCGCGTGACGAACGCGGTTGCGATTTCCGTCGCGCCATCTCCCCCCGCCCGGCGCGAGCGCAACGCGGCCGAGACGAAGAGGCGTCTCCTCGAAGCGGCCGAGGAAGAGTTCGCGGCCAAGGGCTTCGACGGCGCGCGCCTCGGGAACATCGCGCGCGCGGCCGGCGTGCAGCACGCGCTCATCCATCACTACTTCGCCGACAAGGACGGGCTCTATCGCGAGGTGTTGTCGCGTGGGCTCGGCGCGGTCACGGCCGAAGGCTGGGACATCCTCGAGCGCCTCGCGCCCTCGCGTCCGCGGCGATCGAAGAAGAAGATGACGCCGGACGACGTACGGGCGCTCGTCGAGGCGTTCATCGCGTCGCTCGTCGATTTCTACGCGACGCACGGCGGGC
>JAYVXB010000497.1:0-4745 GCA_043785585.1 Deltaproteobacteria bacterium
GCACCGGCCCCGACGCACGCCGAGCTCGAGTCGGTCGTGCGGCGCGTACGCCGTCGCGCCGTCGCGTGGCTCTCGCGCCACGGTCACGTCGAGGATGACGACAACGGGGCGACGCAGCGCGCGCGCGGCCCGCTCGAAGCGTGCGCCGCTGCAGCACTCGCGCGCGGCGGACATCGAGATCGCCTTGTGAGGATCGCCGAGCGCGCGGCGTGGCGGTCGTCGAAGATCTCGAGCATGTCGCGCCGCTCTCGCTCTCGTAGCGGCGCGAGTCCCCAATCATCGAGCACGCGGACATCAAACTTCGCGAGACGGCCGAGCAGGCGCGTGTACGTCCCGTCGGCATGCGCGAGCGCGAGCTCCTCGAGCAGTCGCGGCGCGCGCCGGCAGAGTGCGCGATACCCGAGATACCCGACTCGACACGCCTGCTGCGCGAGCGCGCACGCGACGTACGACTTGCCGGTGCCCGTTGCGCCCGTGATGATCACGTTCGCGTGCGACGCGATCCACGCGCCGGTGCCGAGCTGACGCACGAGCGTGCGATCGAGCTCGCGCTTCGCCGCGTAGTCGATGTCCTCGATGCACGCGTTCGTGATCCGCAGCTTCGCCTCGCGCAGCGCTCGCACGAGTCGCTTGTTGTCGCGCGACAGGTGCTCGGCATCGACGATCATCCCGAAGCGCGAGTCGAAATCGATCTCGTGCACTTTTGGATCTTCGCGCTGCGCGATCCACGCGGCCGCCATCGCGCCGAGGCGCAGTGAGTGGAGCTTCTCGCTCGTTGGTTCTGTCAGCATTCGTTTCCTCTCCTTTGTCAGTGGTAGTAATCGCGCCCGTGCACGTTCTCGTGCGTGAGCGAAGGAGTCGTTTGCTCGTCGGTTACGGCGACGCGATCAAGCCCGTGCTTGAGGATCGACTCGACATGCCGATACGAGCGCGCACGCACGCGCAGCGCGCGGTTGCACGCGGCCTCGAGTCGCACGTCGCCGTAGCGCTTGCCGAGCCGCAGAATGCCGAGGCACGAGCGGAAGCCCTGCTCGGGGTGCGGACGATCCGCGAGGATCGCTTCGCACAGATCGCGCGTCGCCGCGCCGACCTTGCCCGCCCACGACAGGATTCGCGACGGCGTCCACTCCGCGTGCGCGCGGTGCGCGCTCGGCATGTGCTCGGTCAGCGTCGTGAAGCCGCCCTTCACGTACGAGCGCCGATGCGCCGCCACGCGCGTGCGGCCGTGAAGGATCTCCACGACGTCGGTGACGATGCGCGCCTCGACTTCTTCGTGCACGATCCGATACGGCACCGAGTACAAGTGGCCGTCGATCGCGACGTGGTAGTCGATGTTCACGCGCGCCTTCCGCCACTCGGCGTATTCGAAGCGCGTCGCCGGCAGCACACGCAGCGCCGATCTCTCCATCTGCTCGAAGAGATCGCGGCGGCTCTTGCCGTATCGGCGCATCACGCGTGCGTTCAAGTCGACGAGCAGCTCGCGCAGGCCCGACTTCAATTGGTCGGGCACCAGCGCCGCCGAGGCGCCACCGAAGTATTCGAGCGCGCGCACGTGGCTCGCGATCCAATCGGGACCGCGCTGCGTGTACGTCGCCTCCGCGTACGTGAGTTCGACGCGCCGAGCACCGCGACGAAGATCTCCACGTCCACGATCTCGCCCGTCGACGTGTCGACGATCTGCGCTTCTTTCCCGAGTAGTCGACGAAGGCTTTGTCGCCGGCGACATGCACCTGTCGCATCACGAGACCGCGACGACCGAGCCACTCGCGATCGTTGAAGATCTGCACGATGGTGTGCGCGCTCGCTTTCGATCCGAGCTGTCCTCGCTCGGATTGGTACGTGCGATCGACGGCGGACAGAATGTTACCAAAGTTGGAATCTGTCTCGGCGCGACAGCAACAAGGATCCCCAAATTGCAGACCACGGCCATGGGCAGCGTTCCTTCGGTTCCGGCTCAGAGGAGAGCGGGTTCTGTCGAAGAAGAAGGCGTCGCTCGATGCGCTCGGGCACGAAGTACTCTTGGAAAACGTGGTGGAGTTAAGGCTAGGGTGCGCCCTATGCGGACCGCCCTCGTCCTCGTCCTCGCCCTCGCCCTCGCCCTCGCCGCGTGCAAGTCCAGCTCGGACCCGTCGCCGCCCACTCCAACGAGCAGCGCCTCCGCCGAGCGTCCAGCGGCGCCCACCGCCGCCGAGCCTCCCGGCCCTCCGCCCTACACCGGGCCGATGACGCTCGAGCGCATCACGGCCTCGCGCGGAATCGTGAAGGACTTCGACGCCTGGTCCACGGCCTACCCCAAGGTCGTGGGCAAGCTCGGCGAGGCCGCGCGGATCAGCAAGGGGAGCTTCGGTGAGAGGTACGAGTGGGCCTTCGCCGAGGACACGACCTGCGTTTCGTTCTCGCTCGTCAAGGCCGTCCTCGTCGGCAGTACCGTGGCGAAGGTGGGCCAGCAAGAGGATCCCAAGAAGTCGTCCATGCCGGCCGCGCTCAAGGGCGACGGCGTCGACTGGCGACCCTTCACCGAGTGCCTCGCCATCCTCGGAAAGAAGCCGGGCCTGCCTGCGGACGATCCGAAGGTCCCCGGCCCCAAGGCCGTGGTCACGATCGCCGAGCTTCAGTCGGGGGTGGAGCGCGCGCCTAACAAGTGGCTCGGCAAGACGGTGACGGTGAAGGGCACCTACGAGGGGATCTCGATGGGCGCTGAGCTCATCGTCGGCGAGGGCAACGGCTCGAAGCGTAGCCTCCTCTGTCACCCTCCGGAGGGCAAGAAGCCCCCCGCGCAGAAGGGCGTGAGCGAGAAGATCACGGTCCAGGGAAAGGTCCACGATCCGCGCGTGCTCCTCGGCTCCGCCGACACCGGCTTCAAGCCGGACCTTGCGGAGTGCACGGTGCAATAGCTCGACATACAAATGCGTGGCCCATGGATCGCCGCACACGGGTCGATCATCCTCGCTCGAGCATGAGAGCTGCGCGCGCCTTGCGCCTTGCCGGCGTAGCGAGCGAGCGAGCTGCGCCCCTCATTGCGCAGTGGCGACCAGACCGGGCGGCGCGTTCGACGAAGCGGTTTGGAGCTCGTGACGCGTCACCTCCAGATACTTCAAGACGGGAAAGAAGACCTTTCGCAAGAAGACGTCGCGATCGATCTTCCCCTCCTCACGCATGATCGTCACGCCGCGGTCGTAGTCGGGGACGATCCCCACGCCCGGCATCTCGAAGCGCCTCGCGACGTGCGCGATGTCGCGAAGCGTACCGACGCGACCCTCGTCGAGGAGGACCTTCACCACGTCCTCGTAGAAGCGACAGTGCGCGATCTCGTCGCGCGCGACGAGGCGAGAGATCGTGGACAAACACTCGTCGCCGAGCGCTCTCGCCCGTTGCTCCTGCTTTGCATAGATGACGAACGTGGCCTGCTCCTGGAAGCAGCCGTAGATGGTCATCCGTCGTGCCGTGTCGAAAGGGAGCTCCCAGGCGACCGACATGAGGCGCGCTTGGAGATCGAACATTTGCTCCGGCGTCCGCCTCCCGGAGCGAAGTAGGTACAGAATCAACGCGCCAGACCACCGGCGATGCGGTCGTTCGTATTTCGGCATTCGCATTCACGATCAACACTCGGCCGCGGGCGCCCTTCTCGTGGGACGCGGGCCGCGCCGCGGACGAGTCGACGTTCGACGATCCGCGCTTGCCCGACGACATCTTGCGCACGAAGCAGCTCCTCGGACTCACGCTCTACGCCGAGCGCTCGCACGGAAGCTCCGCGTTCGCGGCGCTCGCGCGTGGGCTGACGGCGATGCTCGGCGGGTTCTACGAAATCGAGGGCGCTTACTTCACGCCGGAGGGCGAGACGCTCGGCGTGCCGAAGCGCGCGGCGCGTTCGCGGCCGGAGCCTCCGTCACCCGCGCGCGTCGCGAAGCGCGCTCTGATCTTGTGCGCGCTCGCCGAGCGCTGGCGTGCGCTCGACACCGGCGACTTCAAGGCGCTCGAGAAGATCCCGCCCGCCGTGCTCCTCGATCCGCGCGGCAGCGGCGCGGAGAGAGAAGCGCGCGCGAACGCGAAGCGCTCGGTGATGGCGCCCGTTTGCCGCCGCGCGCTTCGATGGCTGCGCGGCGATACGATCAGCTACGCGGACTCGGCCACGGGGGCTGTTCGCGTAGGCGCAGCCGATCGAGCCGCTGGCGGAGCGACAGCACGCCTCGCCTCCTACGCCCCACAGCACCTCTTGTGCTTCTTCCCACTCCCGCATCCGCACGGATCGTTGCGCCCTACCTTCGGCGTCGTGCGTCGCGCCGGTTCGATCACCTCGCGCGGGGCGACGTCCTCGAGGAAACGGAGCGGACGAAGCCGCATGTACGGCACCGTGACGTCCCGTCGCATCGCGGAGGGCATGTAGAAGTCCTGGGCCTCACGTCGCGCGATGATCGCCACAGCGAGGACGTCGAGCGAGAGATCCTCGACCGCGCGACCAAGATCCGCGTCGATGTGGTTGAGGAACGCGAGGTCCGCGACGTCGTCCGTGACGTCCTCGACGCTTCGGATGAAGTAGGGAGAGTCCTCGGGCGCGGTCCGCGCGAAGACGTGCGCCGTGGCCGCTCCGATGCGCCGGATTCGTCGCGCGGCTTCGTCGGGTTGGTCGAGGACGAGCTCGCCCGTCTTGCACACGAGCGCGTGCGCGTCCGCGAGATCGCCCGCGGCGACGCTCGCTCTCAGCGTTCGGAGCGCGTCGTCACGGAGCCGCGCGTGGCGGGCGCCGA
>JAYVXB010000498.1:0-4738 GCA_043785585.1 Deltaproteobacteria bacterium
CGTCGAAGCCTGCGCCGCTCGTCATGATGCTCCACGGCTACTCGAGCTCGAGCACGCTGACGGAGTGGTACTTCAAGATGTCGAGCTTGGCCGACGTCGACGGCTTCTTCTACGTCGCCCCCGCGGGCACGGTCGACCGATCCGGCGCGCGATTCTGGAACGCGACCGATGCGTGCTGCGACATCGACGGGACCGGCGTCGACGACGTCGGTTACCTGACGGCGCTCGTGAAGGAGATTCAGGGCGCGTATGCGATCGATCCGAAACGGATCTACGTGATGGGGCATTCGAACGGCGGGTACATGGCGCATCGGCTCGCGTGCGATCGCGCAGACGTCTTCGCGGCGATCGTCAGCTTTGCGGGCGCGACGTGGGCCGACTCGTCGAAGTGCAGGCCGAGCGCGCCGATCGGGGTGCTGCAGATCCACGGAACGGGCGACGACTCGGTGCTGTACGGCGGGACGATCGCGACGAGCGATGGAGGCGTCGCAGTCGATGCGGGCGACTCGGGTGCAGCGCCGCCGTACCCGGGCGCGAAGCAGACGGTGGCGTATTGGGCGGGCGCGAACGGATGCGGTCCGGATCTCGTCGACGCGGGGGCGCCGCTGCACGTGAGCGAAGACGGCGTCGGAATGGAGACGGCGGTGTCGCGCTACGCCGCGTGCAACGTGAACGGCGCGGCCGAGCTGTGGTCGGTCGACAAGGCGGGGCACATCTTTACGTTCACGCCCGAGGGGCTCGACGCGAGCTGGCAGTTCTTGAAGGCGCACGCGAAGCCGTGATCCGGCACGGCGTCGGGCACTTGCCCGTCGACGCGACACCGACGCCCGCCGTCGCCGCGAGGCACGGAGTCTCGTACGAGTGGCCGTCGCACCCGCAGATCCACTCGGGCGGATCGGGTGGTGAACAATCGGTCGGTCGACGCGTGCACGGACCGAGCGCGGCTTGGCCAGGGACGCTCGCGCAGTCGGCGATGACGAGGGTGCACGCTTGGTTGATGTGGCAGAAGCCCGCGGCGCAGGAAGGTTTTGGATCGATGCGTCCGACGGAGACGTCGTCGGATCCTCCGCACGCGACGAGCGCTGCGAACGTCGTCAGCACGGCGAGCGCGAGCGACGATCCGCGTCGGGCGCCGATCATCGCGGCACTTCGTCGTCGACGCACGTCCGTGCGAGCTGCGACGACGACGGGAAGCTCTTCTTGAACCGCTGGAGCGCGGTGCGTGCTTGGTCGCGCTGTCCGAGCGCGCAGAGCGCGAGCACGCGCGTCGCGTCGCGTTCCGCGGAGAGCGCGCTCGCCGGGTGACGTCGCGCGTGCTCGTCGACGAGCGCGAGCGCACGCGATGCGTCGCCTGCGCGAAGTGCGACGTAGGCCGCGCGGACGATCGTGACGTCGCTGTCGTCGGGCGCAGCCGACGCAGACGCGACGGGCGCGGCGCGCGGGAGTAGCGCTCTCGGAAGCTGCTCGACGGGGACCGATGTGAGCAGAGGCGGCGCGGGCTGCTCCGCGATCGTCGTTGCGGGTGCGCGCGCGAGCGACGGCGCGACCGGAGGCTCCGACTCACGCGGCGCCGCGAACGTCATCGACGACGTCGATCGCGACGGTGCGACGAGCAGCGCGCCTCCACCGATCGCCGCGACGATCGCGATCGCCATCGCGATCTTCGTTCCCGCGCCGGCGGTCACACCGCTCGACGGCGCACCGCTCGGGAGCGCATCGCTCAGACGATCCCACAAACGCGCGGCCTCGGCCGGCGTCGGCGACGTGGATCTCCTCGCAGCGTCCAGAAGGGCACGCGCTTGCGGGCCGAGCTCGCTCATCGACTGTTCCTCGCTTCGCGTGCGTGATGCCGACGCACCGCCATGTCGAACTGCTGCCGCGCCGTTCGAAGGCGGCCGTACACGGTGTTGACGTTCTCGCCGAGCATCTCCGCCATCTCGGGGACGCTCATCTGCTCGAGCTCGGCGAGCACGAACACTTCGCGCCGCGCTTCGTCGAGCTCGTCGAGGAGACCTTGGAGAACGCGCATCGCCTCCGCCGCTTCAATCGCTTCGACCGCTCCGCTCGCATCCGCGTTCGGCAGATTTTCGAACTCGATCGTCGAGTCCGCGCTCGAGAGGTGCGGGCTCTTCCGACGGAGCGAACGGCGATGGTTGCGCACGAGGTGGAGCAGAATCCCGAAGAGCCACGTCTTGAGCGACGAGCGACCCTCGAACTCTCCGAGGCGACGGTGCACGACGAGGAACGCCTCTTGGAGCACGTCTTCAATCGCGCTCGGCGCGACGCCGAGGTGTCGGCACGTGCGCCACATGAAGGCGACTTGGTCTTCGTAGACGCGCTTGAAGTCGAGCACGATCGCGGCCTCGAGAGCGCGCGGCGCGGCCGCCTGTTCGACGCTGAGCGCGGACGAAGACGAGGCCATGCGCAAGTGAGTGTCCGCTCGCGCGGTGACCCGTATCAAAATCGGATCTCCGCGCCGAGGAGCAGGCGTCCCCACACGGGGGCGGGCCGGTGAAGCGAGATCGGGGCTCCGTCGTCACCGTCGACGACGAAGCGCGGGCGAGCGGTCGGGACGACGCCGTCGACCTCGAGGCGCAGCGCGAACGCACGTTCGAGCGCCCACGTCGCGAGCGCGCCGAACGAGCCGGCCGCGCGCATCTCGTCGGTGGAACGCGCCGCGCTCATGCCGAAGCCGGTCGCGGTGATGCGTGCCGCTTCGATGCCTGCGCACGGCGCGAGGGCGAAGCGATCGAACGCGAGGAGGTTCGCGCACGCGCGCGCGGCTCCGGCGAAGAGGCGGAAGTCGGCGCCGATGGAAGACGCGGCCAGCGACGCGCTCTGCGCGGTCGTGACGTAGCCGGCGAGCTCGAAGCGGAGGCGGCCGGGGAGGAAGGCGAGCCATGCGCTCGCGCCGGGCGCGGTGGAGGGGAGCGGACCGGAGAAGGCGGTCGCGGCGAGGCCGGCGGCGAAGGGGGCGCGGGCGGCGAGCGGGGTGGGTGGGGATTCGGCGCGTGAGGGCGCGGGCGTGGGCGTGGGCGTGAGCGTGGGCGCGGGCGTGGGGCGGAACGCGATCGCGAGGACGAGCGCGGCGGCGTCGGTGACGGCGCTGCACGTCGCCGCTTCGACTTCGCGCGTGTGCGAAGCGCCGTTGCCCTCGATCGCGATCGACGCGATCCATCGCGTGCCCCGTGACACCACGATCACGGTGGCTCGCGCGCTGTCGCTCGGCTCTCCGCCGAGGCGCGCGACGTCGGTGCGGACGTGCGCGGCGTCGGGGCAACCGGCGGGCGCGCTCCACGCGATGAATTGAGGCTCGCGCGCCTGTGCGGCGGCGGCGCGGCCCATCGCGATCGACGCGACGAGCACGACCACCGCGGCGGCGCGCGATCCATTGGACGACATCGACCGCGACCAAAGCGAGATCCGTTCCAGCGGATCGACGTGTCAGCCGCCGGTCGCAGCGTCGGACGCAGCTTCGGCCGCGGAGTCGGCACCGGTCTCTGCGGCGCCGTCGCTCGTGGTGGGTGAGTCGGTCGAGCCGTCGTGGCTACCGGCGTCGGTCGTCGCGGGCGCAGGTGTCGAATCGCTGCTGCATCCGGTGAACGCCGCGAGCGGAGCCGCGGTGCCGAACGACGCGCACAAAACCAAGATCAGCTTCGAAGATCGGAGCATCGGGATCACCTTTCGGGTGTGGATGCTTCGTAGGTTTCCGACACGCGCGCGAACCGTGTCGAAATCGTCGGCGACGATTCAGCGAGCGCGCGTTCGACGACGGCGAGCGATCGCGCCGACGAACGCGATCGCGAACGCGATCGGCGAAGAGCTGCTCGGCCGAGCGACGCGGCAGCCGCAGCCCGAGTCGCTCGAAGGCGTCGCGCCGTTCGCCGTTCCGCCATCGCCGCTACCGATCGCTCCGCCATCGCCGCCTGGAACCACCACGCCGCCGTCGCCCGCGCCGCCCTCGCCGACGCCCGCATCGCCGCCGCCCGTGGCGCCGATCGGTGGGCGTCTCGTGTCGCAATCGCCGAGCGAGTGCTGGAGCGCGCCGAGATCGAATTTCGCCGCGCCACGCGCGCGCGCGCAATAGTCATCGGTCACCGTTGCGACGGGCGTTCCCTTGCCAACGAGCGCCGACACGTCGCCGGCGATGCGCAAATCGCCGGTCGCGGGTGCTTTATACCAGCCGGTGAACGTCGCCGCCGGCACGTTCATCATGTTCTCGATGTCCGCGACATCGCGCCGTCGCGCAGGCGAATCGCCGACTCGAGGACGTTGCCGCGCGCCTCGCCGGTCGTCGTCGCGAAGCGGTAGTCGACGCCGCTCGTCCCGACGAGCGTGTTGTAGAGGACGCGCGTGTTCTTGCCGCGGTTGATGTAGACGCCGACGTCGGTGCACGTCGCGATGATGTTGTTTCGCAGGACGCCGTCGGTGTGCTCGACGTCGCACGGCACGTTCGCGTCGAACGCAGGCGCGCAGAACTGCGCCCCGGTGCCGCCGCCGCCGAACGAGAGGCCGATGTAGACGCCGCCCGCGGTCACGTAGTCGCGCGTGCACACGACGAGGTTTCGCTCGAAGACGCCGCCGTGCCCGCCGCTCTTCATGAACGCGCCGTACGTCGGATCGTTGTTCGTCTTGTGGAAATCGTGGATGTAGTTCGCGCGGACGATCCATCCGTCGCCGGTGTCGATGTTCACCTTCGTGACCGGCGTCGTCGTGTTGCGCGCGTGCGCGTCGCCGA
>JAYVXB010000499.1:0-14687 GCA_043785585.1 Deltaproteobacteria bacterium
ACGTCGAGGACGAGCGCGAGGCCGTGGCGTCGCGCGATGTCGCGAAGCGCATCTGCGGCGTACTGATCGGTCCATGCGCGGTCGACCCCGTAGCGCCGACAGATCGTCGCAATCTCCTCGAGCACGCGATCGGGCGAGAGTGGGTCCTGCTTCGAGCCGATCCACTGCTTCGCGAGCGCGACGACTTTCTTGGTTGTCCCGTTCGACGTGCGCTTGCGTGTCGCGATGGCGAGCGTCCAAGCGTTGCCGCGTGTCGCCGGGTCCATTGCAGCGACATAGTGGTGGCCGGGCTCTCGCGGCAGCTCCAACGGACCGACCCGCGTTGCGCGCTCCACCTCCATCGACGAGAAGAGCGAACTCTCCGGGTCGCTGAACTCGGCGAGGACGTCCGTCCGGTGCGCCTGCGGATCCTTCAAGCGAAGCGCCTCGACGCGCTCAGGCGTCCACCAGACAGGGTTCATCGCGTAGGCCGGCGCGCGCACGATGACGAGACCGGCGGTCGGCTTCATGCCGTGTTCCTGCACCGCTTCGTAGACGGGGCCGCGCGGAGCCCAAGGGCTGCCAATCCAAACGAGCTGCGCGCCAGGGAGCAGGCGCCCGAGCACCGCACGGCGCGCGTCGTCGAAATTAACGATGCCGTCTTCTTCCCCGTTCATTCTAGGCGCCTCATCGAAAATGCAGCCCGCCGACCATCGCGCGACGAGCGACGCCCCCGCACGTGAGCCGGCGACGATCTTGATCTCCACGGGACGCCCGCTCGGATGCTGGAGCACGAGACCGTCCGCCGTCGGCTCGCCGATGAGGAGCGCACGCAGGGCGGGCTTCGCGGTGACGTTCCCGACAATATGATCGCGGATTACTTTTGCGAGGTCGGTGGTCAGGGAGAGCACGCTAACGCGCGCGATCTCGCCGTGGCCGAGCCGCGAGAGGTCGCACGTCTGCGAGGCACGCACGGCGAGCGCTGCGGCGGTGAGGCTCTTCGCCGTGCGAATGCCCGACAGGATGCCAAGCTCGGCGGGTGGAGTCGTCGGGAGCGCGGCGACGTCCCCGATCGCGGCGATGACGTCGGGATGATCGGCGAGGTCGGCGAGCGGGCGACCGTCCGCGATTCGGCAGATCGCGCGCTGGAGCGGTGACGCTGTCGTCAGCCCGAACGCCTTGGGATGCGTGAGGAGGCCCTCCAGCGTCAGCGCAGCCGGACTACGCGCCGTCATGTGTCGACCTCGTCGAGCGCTTCGGCGAGCGCATGAGGGCGGAGCTCGGTGCCACGTGCCTTCGCCTCGCGCACGGCGAGCTCGTATGCGGCGAGGAGGTTCTGCCTGCTGTCGTTCGCGAGCGTCGAGCCCAATTTGTAGAGCGCGGGGTCTCCCGTCTCGGCGGCCTTGCTGAACGCCCAGCGCGATGCGGCGAGCTGCAGCCCGGCGGAGGCGACCATGCTCGACGCGGCGGGCCCGACTGCGCCACCCGCCTGACCCGCGAGCTGGACGAGGTGCGCGCGAGTGAAATCGTCCCCGGCATTGTTGAACGGCCCGAACGTGGTTTCGGCGACGATGCTCGACAGGCCGTTGGAGTCGGCCAGCCGGACCTTGCCCGCCTTTGCCCGCCCGCCCTTCGCGCCGAGCGCCTTGGCGGTGGCGCTGTCGGCGATCTTCCCGTCGCGTCGAAAGGAAAGCGCAACGCTAGGCGCCGCTGCGTGCGTCGGTACCGGCTGCGGCTGCTCGTCGGCCGGAAGCACCTCGATTCGAGGCACACCCGCGCCGAGTCCATGTCCAGCGCGGAGAGCCATCACCAAACCTCAAGATCAGCCGAAAACATGGCGTTCGTGCTCGCCAGCGTGAGGAAGTTCGCGTCGACGGCGAGTTCCGACAGCGCGACCCCGCGACAGCCCCCGCGTACGTGCGTTGCCTGCCAACCCACGGGCAGCCTGCTTAGGCGGTGCGCCAGCCGGACCACGGATCCAGTCCAGCCGTCGCCGCCTGGCGCGGTGCCAAACTCTCCGAATTTAAATAAATGGTCACTCGCTGCAATCGCCGCGATACCCGCGCTCCAATTGCCCGAGGCGGTGAGCACGCCTGTCGCGAGGTTCACCCCCGTCAACGTCACGCTGCCGGCGCGAACGACTCCCGTCGTGCCGTCCGATGCGCTTGCGACGATCTTGTCGCCGGCGCTGAAGAGCCTCGCGTCCGCAGCACGCTCGAGCGTGATGGTCGCGGTCGCCAGGTTGCTCGACGGATCGACGCGCCCGCGGATGCCAGGCAGCTGAATGCCCTGGAAGACGTGTTTAGACACGGCCGGGTCGCCCACCACGATGCTCGATAGGCGTGCGATCGAATGCTGCAAATCCTGGACGATGCGCGCCGCCTGCTGCGGATCGCTCATCGCCGACGGCGAGGTGTGTATGCCGCTTGGCCCGGACGCCTTGGTCGTTACGATCGTTGGCGTTAAGGCGCCTGGTGTCATAGCGATGATGGACGGCGGCGGCGGGTAACGAAACCCATTCAATGACTCGGGCATGGTCGGGCTCCTTTCGAGCTGGCTTGAAAGCGACTGGCTCTCAGAGCCAGTGCCGGTTGCGGTGATTGCGCGGCGAATTGAGTGAAGCGCGTTGCTTTGGCCAACGCGGGCAGGGCAACAGGCGTCATCGGGCGCATCCGACGCGACGAGCTCCAACCCGAGCCAGGGCGGCGTCCATGTCGCTGACGGTGTCGTTCGCCGGTGCCACCGCCCGCGGGTGCTGCTCGATGTGCGCGACGACGTCCGCCGTCCGCGCGAGCACGAGACGGCGTTCCTTCCATGCCGGGAACGCTCCGGAACGGGCGAGGCGCAAGAAGTCTCGACCGGGAAGACCGACGACGAGTGCGACGCTTCGCTGCGACACGAGCATCGGACGCGCTAGGCGGGCCGCTGCGGCGGCTACGGCGGCCTCGGCGTGGTCGCGGAGGATGGCGTCGAGCGACGGAGCCGCCGCTTCCGGGACCGCGGGCGGGCGCGTCGTGCACCCCGAAGTGGTGTGGTGGGGGGACTCTTCAAAATCCCCCCGTACCCCCCTGCGCTGCGCGCGTTCCGGGAACGCTTTCGCAGTAGGTGTTCCCGGAACAGCAGGAACGCCAGGAACGGCAGGAACGCGATGACGGCTCATGACGTCGCCCCGCGAACGCGATGGACCGCGGCGAGGGCCCTGTCAGACCCGCAGGCACGCGCCGCCTTCACCTGGGCGACGAGCACACGCACTGCCGCGGTCGGCGACGCCGTGTGGCACTCTCGCGCCGCTGCGTCGTCCTCTGCGTCGCGCCGCCGCGTTGCGTTTTCGCGGTCGCGTGCGACTGCCTCGCGGCGTTCCGCGTCCCTGCGCTCTCTCTCGTCGCGTACCTGGGAACGCTCCGTCTCGCGCTGCTGCGTTCTCGCTACCCGGGTCGACGGGCGTTCCTTCGCCTGGCGGACGATCTCCATGTCGGTGTCGTCCAACGGGAGCAGCGCGCCGCCGTGCTCTCGGTCGCGCCGCAGGAGCAACGGCTCGGCGAGGAGCGAGTAGTTCGACTTCGTGTGCGAGAGGGTGACTATCTCGCCGAGCCGGCCGCGGACGTCGGGATCGTCGAGCTCGATGCGTTCGTGGCCGAGTGTCATCACCCAGCGGACGCCGTCCGTCAGCGCGGTCGATCCTCGTGCGCTCGACGTGTCGACCCTGGCGCCGGCTGCGCGCGAAATCTTGTTGCTGTGGTGCGAGCTGAGGACCGTCGCGCCGCCGCTGGCCGGAGTCAGCGACTCGAGCGCTTGCACGAACCTCGTCGCCGCCGCGTTGTCCTTCTCGGCGTCCGCCCCGGCGAAGCGCGAGAGCGGGTCGACGACCACGAGCGCCCATGGACCGTGCGTTCCTAGGTACGCGCGCAGCCAATGCAGGAACGGCGCGTCGACCGGGTCGCCGGTGAGGTCGCTGGCGATCATCGGGCACGCGACGCCAGCGAGCGGGAGCGTGACGATTGAGTCAGCAGGAGGCGGACGGAGACCCGACGAGCGCGCGACGTTGAACATGCGGCGGCGCACCTCCTCGGCGTCCTCTTCGCCGAGCGCGAGCAGCACGCGCCCCTGCGACGCGACGCTGAACGTGCCAAGCCATTTATCACCCGTCGCGACCGCGAGTGCGAGACCAAGCAGCGCGAGCGTCTTCCCGGCGCCGCCTTCCGCGACGATCTGGCCAGCCTTCCCGAGCGGGAGCACGCCGTCGCCGCCATCGCGGCGCGCGTCGCGGAGAAGCCAGGAACGGAGCGGCGGCGCTTGGGCGAACCAATCGGCGGTCGCGTGGGTGATGCGTGTCTCCCACGGCGCGACGAACGGCGCGTCGACGTCGTTGTCGTCGCTCTGCTCTGAGCCACTCGGCGGCGCACCGGTCTGCGCTACCCCGTTCGCGTTGCTCGGCGTCGTCGCCATGAAGTCCACGGGTGCCGGCGTCACTTCACACCCCCGACTCGTGCACGCGTGGCGTCGCGAATTGTGCGGATGCCCTCATGCTGCCGACGCTCGCCAGCGGCTGCGACGAACGCGGGAAGGAGCGCGCTCTCGATCTCCGAGTCGCTGAGGCCGAGCCGCGCGAGTGCGAAGGCTTCCTTACAAAGCATGTAGTGCCTCTCTCCTTCGCTCGCTCCGCTGACCGCCTCCGCAGCCTTTCGCAATGCGCCGCGGACGTAGACGTCTCGATGTTCAGGCGCGACGACGCGAACTGGTGGACGCGGCGGCGGTGGCGGCTGCGCTGCAATGAGGGCGCATGCGTCGAGCTGCTCACCTTCGTTGGCGCGGAACCGATAGCCGGCGCCTTCGCGCCGACAGGGCGCGTACGAGAGCCGGCTCGCATCCTTCGCCCCTTCGTCGGCGACGATGCCCGCGGACCGAAGACGCGAGCGAATGATCTTGTGCGCCGTCTCATACGTCGCGGCGTTGATATCCTCGGCAAGCTCGAGGACGATGCGGCATCGAGGCGCGTCGTTCGTGCTGCTGAACGTTTCGTGGACGATCGCGGAGTACCGCGAGAGCGCGTCGGCCACGTTGTCCACGTCGCCGTTTTCGTCGATGTCGACGATCAGCGCCCAGATGCGGACGAGGCTCGCCTTACGTCGCACGTTGCCTTCGTAGACGGCTGGCGAGTATGCGCCCGCTTCGGCCTTTTCTTCGCCGATCGACGGTCGCGAGAGGTACATGCCGAACTCGCGCCACGACATCGTGACGTGCGTCCCGACCTGTGGACTCGCCTTGAAGCGCTGTGGAGAGACGAACAAAATCCCCATCGCCGGCTCGTCGCAGGTGCAGGCGCCATCGCACACCGCGCAATGGATGGTCATCGCGTCGCCTCCGCCAGCTCGGCGATCGCCGAGTAGATCAAGAGATCTGCGATTTCCTCGGAGCGCTCGCGGCGCCAGTCGCGGCGATCCGTCGCGACGTCGAGGCGCCCATAGTGCCGCTGACCTGCGAGCAGGCGACGCGCGAGAACAAGCAACACACGCCGTTCGTCGACGCCGAGATCCGCAAGCTCGCCGTCGAGCTCAAGGGGCCCGGCGCTGCGCCGCACATGCTTCGTCGTCGCAGCCGCAGCCACGATCACGGCGCGTGCCTCGGCGACGGAGCGAACGGTTTCGATGACAACGCCGACCGCTCGCAGCGCCGCGTGGCAGGCGCGTTGGTCAGCGGTGAGGTCGGCCTCTCCAGTCTTGGCCTCGAGCGCAACGAGACGACCGAACGGGGCGATGGCTGCGAGGAGATCGGGGCCGCCCTTTGTCGGCCACCCATAGGGGACGAAGAACGCCTTTCCCGATCGCGCGGCGGCGTAGCGGGCGAGGCCCGATGCGTTCGCGCCGATGACCACCCCCGGCATGGCTCCGACGTCGGCGAGGATGTCGTGCAGAAGTTTCGTGTGCGCTGCCGATGAGCCCTTCATGCGGCACCTCCGACGGCACGCCGCCGTGAGCGCGAGAGCAGATGACGGGCTGCCGCCGGAATCCGCCACGCCGGGATACGTCCCGCTGCGTGGAGTCGCTTCTCAATCCCGCGCAGCGCCATCGCGTCGCGTACCTCCTGCGGTCGCTCGTCCAGGCGCGCGAGTTCTTGCCGCTCGATGCGTGTGGCCCGTCGCGGTAGCCGTGTCGGTCGCGCCGTCGCACCGCATCGTGGGCATTGCGCGGCAGTGTGAAATACGGCGAAGCACTCTCGGCAGCGCGCGAGCGGCGCCAGCGCTTCGGCGGTCCGTCGTACCTCGCCGTCGAGCGACCACACCCGATCGTCAGCGGGCAGGCCGTGAAGAATCGCAGCGCCCGACAGGTCGACGATCGTCGCGTGCGTCTTGCCCGGCGCCGTTCGGAGCGCGCGCCCGCACGCTTGGAGGTAGCCGCCGCAGACACCGAAGGTGCGCCCCAAGATGACGGCGCGAACGTCCGGCGAATCCCATCCTTCTACGAAAACTCCGCAGCCAACCAGCACGAGAGGCTCACCCGCGGCAAGACGCGCGCGGGCATCGCGACGATCGGCGCGCGGCGTGTCGCCGAGGACGAGTGCCGACGGAACTCCGGCGAGATCTAGCCGCGCGTGTACGTCGTTCGCGTGCTCGGCATCTCTGCAGAAGATCATCGCAGGCAGTCCGGCCGCGTGCTTCGCGTAAGCGTCCACCGGGTCCATAGCGAGCGCGCCCTCGACGGGAGCTGGCGGCGACAAGACGTGCGCCGGCACGAGGCGACCGCGGGCGGTGAGATCGGCGACGGAGGGACCGCACACCAGGCGCTCGAAGACGTCGCCGAGCGGTTGACCGTCGCCTCGCTCCGGCGTCGCGGTCAGGCCGAGGACGTGCGCATCGTGATAGCTATCGATCACGCTGCGGACGCTGCTGGCCATCGCGCGATGGCACTCGTCGAGAATGACGAGATTCGCGGGCGGTCGTTCGCCGCGGCGGTGAAGGGTCGCGAGTGAGCAGAGCTGAACGGGTGCCGCCGCGTTGCTGGGCCTGTCGGCCATGACGATGCCGTGCGCGATGCCGGCGCGTGTGAGGCGCTCGCTCGTGTCCTCAAGCAGAGCGTCGAGGTGGGCGGCGAAGACGACGCGACGGCCACGCGCGACGGCGCGCTGAACGATGACGCTCGCCACGGCTGTCTTTCCGAAGCCGGTCGCCCCCTGAAAAACCAGGCGGCGCGCGCCGTCTGCGTATTCGCGGCGGACGCGCTCAACGAGGTCCGCTTGGTCAGGGCGGAGAATCACAGTTCGATCCGTTCGAGGCGCCGACGTGCGTCAGCGATCGCCTCAACGACGGCCGCGATGTTCCCCCGCTCGTTGTGCGTCTGTGCGTGTTGAATGAACTTCGCGACGCGTTCGAGCTCGCGAGCAAGATCGGAGCGTTGCTCCGGGGCCATCGGAGTCATCGGCCACGCTCGCGTTGCCGACGATCACCGGAGACACGGAGGTCCCCTCGCGTCCGTGCGTTGCGATTGCGCCTTGCAAACTCGACGAACGGGAGTCTCGTGTCCTCGTTCTCCGGCATCTGCCGCGTGATGAATGCGATTCGGCAGGTATGCGCCGAGCTGCCGATGATCGGCGCCGCCGCGTACGCCGACAACCCGAGCCTCTCGACTATCGCAAGGCAGGTACGGAAGTCGCGCTCGTCGGTGGCGCGATCTCGTTGCTCGCTCTGGCTCACTGCACAGCCCCTTACCGCTCGTCGCGGTGTCCCGTTCGCAAGCCGCCCTCAGGGGGCGGCGAATCGGGCTGGGCTGAGTTATGGAGCCAGCAGCGTTACTGCTTATCTTCTACTCTCAAGATTCGATGACGTCAATGCGTCGCCTGAATGCGGGCACGCTTTGCGTCGGTGATCGACTGAGGTCGCGACGTGCGCTCTCTGTGAAAGCGCCGCGTCGGCGAATGGTCTAGAGAGAGGTCATGTGGATCCGTCGCCCCACGCAGGGCTACGACTCAAAAGCGGCAAGCGAGCCGTACTGCGCGCTCCACCTTCTTTGGAAGGATGACGCGGCGCCCATCTACATCATGGACAACCATCGCGCGGCGCTCTGGTGCTGGATGAACAGTTTGCGTCGTGAAGACCGCTACACGTTCTTCCACCTCGATTTCCACTGGGACCTCTCAGGGTATGGCGTCGACTTCACGCCGCTCGAAGCTCGATTCGACGAAGTTCGTTCCGACCTAGAGGCGTTCGACAAGCTCGAGCCCCCGGCCGGGAACCCGTTCGGCCATCGAATGCTCACGTACGAAAACTACATTCGTCCGTTCTTCCAATTGTTCGCGAACGCTGACGCCGCCCACTTCGGCGCGTGCCAGTCGGGCGATACCCAGGCCAACTACCTCTGCGCGGCACCGGCGATCTCGAAGGCCCACCGCGCGTCGGAACTTCTCGACCGTTTTCCTCAGCTACTCGCGAATGCGACGAGCCGGACGATCATCAATGTCGACCTCGATCTGTTCGACGCCGCGCCCGACCCCGAGGAAAGCGGCACGAGCGACGACCCACCGATCGAGGCCGCTCGGATCGCACCGCTGTTCGCCGCCATTCGGAAACACTTGCACAACGCGCACGCGGTCACGATCGCTCTCAGTCCCGAGTGCATGCGCGGGTGGGATGACGCGCGCCGAGCCTGCGGTACCGCGTGCGACGCCCTCGAGATCGAGAATCCCTTCGCTCACCTCGACTTCGCTTCCGGGCCACGAACGTGAGCAAATCAACCCCGTGCGGACCGCGCTGCGGTTCCTTCGCGCTCGCATGGGCGGCTGGAAGTCCGTCGCGAAGGGGCTCCGCTTCAACCTCACATCGCTCGCCCATGTCGTAAGCGGCAAGAAGCGCGTGAGCGAGACCCTCGCGTTTCGCGCCGCTCGACTCGCTGGCGTCGGCGTTGACGAGTTGCTCGCCGGGAAGTTCCCTGAGCCGAGAACGTGCCCGCACTGCGGGCATCGCGCCGGCTAGGCCGCGATCGCGTCGCTGCCCGTTGCTACCCAGCCACGGTATGTGCGGCCCGAAGGATGTCGAACAGTGCGACGAGCCTCGCTCGCCGTATCCGAGTTCCCAAACATTACTAGGAAGGCTATCCGAAGGGCGAATAGGGCGGCTGTGTGGCGTGCCGTGGTGCGCCGGCGCACCAGGTGAATAAACGCTCGGTCAATCGACGCGCGCACCGCCGCAAATTCTGGGACACGCCGCGCAGCCTCTTGCTCAATTTTCTTGGCGGCATCCAGTCGCTGCTTTTTTGCCGGGTTCGACTTGATGGCAACCATCGCCGACGCGTATCGGAAGATGCAGTCGAGCGCGCTCAAGTCGCGCTCCATGTTCAGCATATGGTTGATGCCGCCATACATGTTTCGCCACGCGAGATCGTCTTCGGCCATTATCTGATCGCCGACGAGCGCCACAAGCGCGTCGCGCGCTGCGAACAAAGGGAACCGAGAGGTTTCCTTTCGCGAGAGACTGAGTTCTCGACCGACCGAGAGCTGATAGGCGAAGTACGCGGCGAGCGACATCGCCGATGCGGCCAGCGCGGCAACAACGATCGGATCCATCATCTGCCTCCCTTCCGCTTTGGTGCAGGCGGCGCGCTCGATCTGCGGTACTTCACGAGCATCTCTTCGCACTTTCGCTTTGCGTCGGCAACCCGGTCCAGTTCTCGACGATACGTTTCCTTGTCCTTCAACGCATCAGACAAACGAGCATGCGAAACTATTGCGTTCGTCATGATTCCGGCGACATACGCGGAAAATAAGGCTGCCATGAAGTGCGCGGGCTTCTGCATGGGATCCCCGAAGAAGAGGATCAAGAGCACCGCACCTGCGCCGAGAACTACGGCGGCGGCGAGACCAGTCGCACGAACGTCCCACTTGAATCCGTGGACCTCGCCACTAATCGACGCGCCGAGCGTCCCTGGCTTGTCTACGGCAGTGCCGTGCACTACGGGAGCCGCGTCTGCGGACGGGACCAGCGCGTCGCCCTTGCGCTTCTTTGCGTCCGGCGTCTCGTCCGTTTCGTTCCCCACCGGAGATCATGTGACCACGATGCGGACGTTTCTGACAAGCGGGATGGCTTTTGGGGCAACGTCGGCGTCTGCCCATATTAGCGAGAGCTGTTGACCGTTTTTGGGCAAAGCCCCTCCGCGTAGCCGGCCGAACGTAGGAGTTCGATCAGGCGCGTCGCTGCATCGTGTTTCAGGAGAACGACGCCGCGCGAACGCCAGTCGCCCCGCTCGTCGCAGTGCCAGGTCGTGAGGACGAACTCGCCGCCCATCGCGACCGCGGCGACCTGGAAGCGACCGCCGGGTAAGTCCTCGTCGCTGAGGATCGCGGCGCGTCCCGCCTCGACCATCTGCAACATCTCGTCGTGCCCCTCGTTCTCGTGGTCTTCCATCGTGGACGCCCATCATCGCCTCGTGAGCCGCTTGGCGTCGAGCGCGACGACGTTGCCGGCGCGCGCGAGCCTCCTCGCCTCGAGTTCTTTCGCAATCTGCGCGACGACGTCGAACCGCCCGGCGACCGCGGCGGCGTCGAGCGCCTTCGCGAGAGCGTCCTCAATGGCATCCGATCTGGCTGCAGGACGCGGCTTCACGTCCGCCGTCGCGTTGGCCTGAGCGTTGGCCAATGGTGCCCGAGCGGGCTCGTCGGGTATCGACGCGGGGTGCTCTGGTCGCGTGCTTACAGCCGCCTGCAACTGCTCGGGGTCGCTTGGTTCGGTTCGGGACCGAGGAGTCGGAGGTTCAAATCCTCTCGCCCCGACTCAATGCAACAAATCCCTGCGGAAAAAGGTCTGTTCCGCAGGGCCTACCGCGCTGGTTACCTGCCGGCTACCACGCTCGGGAATCCGCGATCCATCGCTCCGCGGAGGTCGGTGGCCGTCGCATGCACGTAACGATTCGTCACCCCGATCGAGCTGTGACCGGCGAGTGCCCGCACGGTTTCGACTCCCGTGCCGATCCGAACGAGGTGCGAGCAGAACGCGTGATGGAGCGCGTGAACGCTCCAGACGCGAGATGCTCCGATGCTCCGCTGAAGCGAGACCAGGCGCGTGAGCACGTGCTGGCGGCGCGGCGTCGTCCCCTTGTCTGTGACGACGAGGCGCTCATCCGTCGCCTTGCCTAGCATCGCTTCCGCCAGAATCGATGCCAGCGGCGCGACGATCGGCACGGTGCGCTCCTTGTCGCCCTTCGGCGTTTCCTCCTCGTCCTCCGAGAGCGTCCGCTTGATGCGGATGAGCCCCTCTTCGAGACTGACGTCGCCGACACGAAGCGCGCGAAGCTCGCCGCTGCGAAGGCCAGCGTAGACGCCGAGCACCAGCGCGAGCTTTAGCCATCCGCTCGCGTGGGTGATCAACTTCTCGACGGCCGCCAGAGTCGGCGCGTCCGGCAGCTTCTTCGCTGCCTTCAGAACGCCTGGCGGCAGCGATGGAGCCTTCTTGATGAGTCCCGCCTTCTCCGCCTCGCGCAACAGGGTGCGCGTGAACGTCACCGGCCCCTTTGGTTGGCGGCCTTCGAACTCGACGCTCCGCCCGAAGGCGCGAAGATCGTCTTCGTCGATTTCGTCGAGGCGTTTCGTGCCGAACGCAGTGCTCACGCGCTGGCGCCAGAGCGCCTCGTAGCGCGTGCGCGTGTTCTTCCGGTACAGCGGAAGAACGTTCGGCTTGAACGTCGCTTCGTAGAACGTCGCGAGCGTCATGCCGCTGCGGCGCTCGTGAAGCGGCGAACCCGTGAGGACGGCGCGTTCGTGATACTGACGCGCTTCTCGCTCGGCCCCGTCGCGACTCTGAAGATCGGCGTAGCGAACGAACCGAGCGCGTTCGCCGCGATTGTTGCTGTAGTAAAAGTCAATGACCCAGCGGGTGCGCCCGTTGCGCACCCTTTTCTTTACGAGAGAAGCACCGACGCCCATGTGAACCTCACGGGCGGTCGCTCGCGCGCGACGCCCTGAAACTAGTGCGCTCGATGCGCGATGTGAAGGTCAGACCGCAGCTTCGATCGGAAATCGAACGCGCCAGGACCGTCCGAACTTGAACGCCTCGATGCCGGCGCCGAGATACGCGACGATGTCACGGCCGACTCGTCGTGCCGCACGTCGGCAGCGCGCGCGAAGCGCGTTGGGGTCGAGGGCGAGGCGCGTCGCCGCAGCTTCGATCGATTCGAAGGTACTCGCGGCGCGCGTCACTTGGGCGCCGCCTTGAACGCGACGTCGTCGCGCACGCCGACGTACGATGGGAAGCGCGGGACGCCGCCGTCGGAGAGCTCCTGGTAGCGGAACGCGACGATGGCGCCGACAGGCGGCGGGTCGCGGCGCTCGGCGTCCGAGAAGCCAGTGCCGACTGAGAACTGCGTGCCGTCGGTCAACTCGACGAGAAGCGCGCCGAGGCGTCCCTTGTGGCGGCCCTCGCCCGGCAGGTGACGAAGCACGCGCGCTTCGGCGTCCTTGAAGCTCTTCACCTTGAGAAGCGTTGACGAGCGACCGACCTCGTAGCGCGATCCTGGCTGCCGGAGCATGAGCCCTTCGCCGCCGAGCGCCTCGACGCGCGCGAGCTCGGCGCGCAGGTGATCGGTGCCGTCGCAGCGCGTGTGCTCGTGATGGCGCGCATGACGCGGAAGCCGCTCGCGCATGTGACGGCGCACGTGTTCGAGACGTTCCTCGAACGGCGCGTCGATCTTCGGCGCATCGAAGACGAGGAACGTGAGCTCACGCCACATCTCGCTCTCATCCTGCCGGCGCGCGATCGAAACGGTGCGCTGAAACTTCTTCCGCCCGCCCCACAGCTCGCCATCGAGCGGCGTGTCGGGGAGCCCTTCGAGGAACCACTCGGGCGCGTGGTAAACGTTGCCGAGGCGCGAGAGGAACTGCTTTCCGTCCCAGTAGGCGCGCACGCCGTCCAGCTTCTCGCTCATCCACCAGCCGGTGAGGTCGACGTCGTTCTCCCACCGATGCGCGAGCAGAATCGGCGGCGCCTTCTCGACGGCAGGTTCCGCGCCTTCGGCATCCTCCGCGACCGCCTTCGACTTCTGCGCCGGCGGTGCATCGCCGCCGACGCGCGCCGCTTCCGCCGCGTCGCCGCGAAGCTTCTTCAGGTGCTTGCACGAGCGCCGCTCGATCGCGACGCCTTGGTTGCGCCACGCGGGACACGTGCACGAGTAGACGCCGCCCGTGTTCTTGAGCACGTACGGCTTCGCGCCCGAGCCCTTCATCTCCGTCGACTGTCCGTCTGCAAGATCCGTCATCGTCAGCTCCCTTCTGCGTTGTACGTCGTCGGTTGCAGATCGTCAGCGCGCTTCGCCAAAGTCGAACGCGCGCTCGTCATACGTCTTCTCCTCATCGTCCATTCGCTCGTGCCAGCTCGACCGCCACGCCATCTCGGTGCAGTGCACGATCTCATCGAGCGGCGGCGCGTGCAGCACGCGCGCCGTCCGCTTCCGAGGCGCACGGCCTCCGTCGAGAACGGTGAGGACGGCGTGGCTCGTCGCAATCGAGAGGTTCATCATCGGTCTCCTTCGTTGTCGTTTGCGCGTGATCGAATCGGGCGCGTGCGAGGCTCGGCGCGCGCTTCGTAGTCGCGGTCCTCCGCGTCCCATCGCCGCTTGAGCGACGGCGATCCGGATGCGCTCCCTGCTGCCTCGACGAAGAGCTCGAGGATCTGCCGGCGCCGGATGATCTCGTCGACCGACGCCTGCCGCTCCTCGTTCTGACGCTGGCGTTCCGCGACCGGCGTCGCGCGCTCGATCGTGCGGAGCTTGGAAGGAAACGGAATCACCGTCGCGAGGCGCATGGCAGATCTCTCCTGTGAAGCGCGCGTTGTCGCGCGCAGTGCTGCCCGCGGGAGTCGAACCCGCGCCTGCCCGTCCGGCACGGCGGCAGCGATGCGGACGCCGAAGCGCCCGCGCTTTCGTCAGAGCCCCTGGTTGTCCCAGCTCGGCGGAGAGCCACGCTCGGTGCTCGGCACCACGTCCGCGCCCTTCGGCTTCGTCGCGAGCACGAGTCCCTTGAGGCGCCGACCGAGCGCGACCCTCTGCGCGTCCGTCATCTTCCTCTTCAGCTCGATGCGTCCCGCGCCCGAGCGGTTCACCCACTTCACGCGCGCCTGGACCTTCCCGTTGTACTCGTCGTGCTCGATCACGAGCACGACCTCGTTGCGATCGAGCCCGCGCAGGTCGGACAAGTCGTCGCCGTCCCATCCGCACGTGCGGAGCGCTTGCACCGTGCGCTCCGCCGTCGCCTCCGTGAAGAACCCGAACCACACGATCGTGTGGCCGTGGAACTCGCCCTCTTCGGCGATCTCGAACGTCACCGCGACCTGCTCGGTGCCGGTTTCGGCGAGGCCGAATTGGTACTCGACGGCGCGTGCCTTGTAGTTACCCGCGTGGATCATTCTTCGTCTCCCTTGGTGGACTTCGTGGTCGGTGCTCGCTGCGCGAGGCGCGCGGCGATTCGGTTCTCGATCTCAGCGAGGCGCGCGGCGTCGTCGCCCGCATCGGCGACGGCCTTGTTCGCGCGCGCCACGTAGGCGGCGTCGCCGATGTCGGCGAGTAGCGTCGTGATCCGCTCGCGCGCGGCGTCGGCGCGCGCCTTCTGCTCGTTCGGATCGGCGCTCCGTCCGGCTTCGACCGCGGCGTGGAACTCCTCCCACGACAGCGGCAACGTCTCCGGCAGGTGATAGCGGTTCTTCGCGTCGTACGCGGCGGACCACTGCGTGAAGAGCT
>JAYVXB010000500.1:0-4728 GCA_043785585.1 Deltaproteobacteria bacterium
CGCCCATGAGCTTGCCCGCCTCTTCGGCCGTCTTCGCGATGGCGCCGTGGTAGAGGTCCGGCGCGATCGCGAGAAACCCTTCGGCGGCGAAGCGACCGACGAGCGTACGGATGTGATCGTTGATGCCCCAGTACTCCTGCACGATCACGAGCGCGGGCGCTTTGCCGCTGCCCGGCGGCTCGCCGATCTCCGCCGCGAGCTTCGTTCCGTCCTTCGCCGTGTAGTCGATTCGTTTGGTCATGGCGCGCGAGGATAGGACTGCGCGTCCATCGAATCCAGGGTAAGAAACGCCGCATGACGCCGCTCCGCGTGACTCTGCTCTTGGCCTTGCTCGGCGCGTTCTCCTGCGCAAAAAAACCACCGGCGCCCGATCGTTGCCCGACATGCGTCGTCGCCGACGAGCACGGATTCTCGCCGAGCTCGCTGACGCTCCCGAAGGGCGCGGCGGGATCGAAGACGACGCTGACGTTCACGCGCACGTCGGACGATACGTGCGCGCGCGACGTCGTGTTCCCCGAGCTGTCGATCAAGAAGCCGCTGCCGCTGAACCAGCCGGTGCTCGTCGACGTGCCGACGGACGCGTCGAAGACGCTGACGTTTCAGTGCGGGATGGCGATGTACAAGAGCAGCGTGGTGGTCAGCGGGTTTTAGGCGGCTGCACTCTCCTACGCGAGCACCCGCCGCACGCTCTCTTCCAAAATCCCCAGAAGCGCATCGAGATCCCCGTCCTCGATCACGAGCGGCGGCGTCACGTACACCGTGCTCCCCAACGGGCGCAGATACGCCCCGCGTTTCCGCGCCTCCTCGTACACGCGCCATCCCGCGTCCGCGAGGTACCCCGCGTCGTCCACCGCGAGGTCCGCCGCGCCGATCATCCCGATCGCTCTCACGCGCGCCACCCCCGGAATCCCCGCGATCCGCTCGAACGCGCGCGCGATCACGGGCGCCTTCCGCGCGACCTCTGCGAGCACAGACTCGTCCCGGTAAATCGCCAGCACTTCGCGCGCGAGCGCAGCGCCGAGCGGGTTCCCGCAGAACGTGTGTCCGTAGTAGAGCGCGCGGTCCTTCTCCCCGCGGAACGCATCGAACACGCGCTCCGTCGCCAGCGTCGCGCCCATCGGCAAGAGCGATGCGAACGCCTTCCCGAGGCACATCACGTCCGGCGTGATCCCGGCGTGCTCGCAGGCCCACATTGGACCTGTGCGGCCGTAGCCGGTGAAGACTTCGTCGACGATCAAGAGCACGTCGTTCGCGGTGCAGGTGTCGCGGAGCGCGCGCAGATACGCGGCGTCGTAGATGCGCATCCCGGCCGCGCCTTGGACGATCGGCTCGACGACGACCGCGGCGAGCTCGTTCTTCTGCTCGCGCACGATCCGCATCATCGTCTCGAACGCGCGCCCGTACCCGTCGTCGTCGGGAAACGGCGCGCGCACGCAGTCGAACAAGATGCCGCCGAACGGTCTGCGAAACACCTCGACGCCGCCGAGGCTCGCCGCGCCGACGCTGTCGCCGTGGAACGCGCCGTCGAGCGCGACGAAGCGCGTCTTCTTCGGCGCGCCGAGCTGCCGCCACATCTGCACGGCCATCTTCACGGCGAGCTCGACCGAGGTCGACCCGTTGTCCGTGTAAAATACACGCGTGAGTCCCGCGGGCGCGATCGCGCACAGCTCTTCGGCGAGCCGCGCCGCGCCTTCGTGCGTCGTCCCCGCGAGCGAGCAGTGCGCGAGCGTCGCCGCCTGATCGGCGAGCCTTCGCACGAGCCGCGGATGCCCGTGCCCGAGCCCCGCCACCCACCACGAGCTGTTCCCGTCGAGGTACCGGCGCCCGTCGACGTCCTCGAGCCATGCGCCACGCGCGCTCGCGACGACGAGCGGATCGACGTTCGCGACGTAGTCATCCATCGCCGTGTACGGATGCCAGACACGCGCCTTGTCGAGGCGGACGATCTCCGAGCGATCCATCAGACGGGCTGCTTCTCTTCGCGCGCTCGCTCGAGCTTCGGCGGTCGCTCGGACGACGACTTCGTGCTCCGCGGCTTGGGCGGTGGCTCGCTCGACGACCCGTACGGGAGGAACACCGTCACCGTCGTCCCTTCGCCTGCGCGGCTGTCGATGAGGAAGCGCCCGCCGTGCGCGTCGACGATGCGATCGACGATCGCGAGCCCGAGCCCCGTGCCGCTCGGTCGCGTCGTGAAGAACGGATCGCGCGCGCGCGACCGGACCTGCGTGTCCATCCCTTCGCCGGTATCGATGATGTCGATCGCGACGCCGTCGACCCCTTCGTCGGTCATCGGCCGCAAGCAGACGGTGAGCGATCCGCCCGGCCCCATCGCCTGCACCGCGTTGTCGACGAGGTTGTCGAACACTTGCCGCAGCAAGTTGGCGTCGCCCCAGATCCGCGCGTCCTTCGCCTCGACCTTGAACTCGGAGCCGAAGCTCTTTTTCTTCTGCATCAGCGTCAGCGTGCGCTCGAGGAGATCCGCGATCGCGAGCTGGGAGCGCTGCACGTTCACAGGGCGTGCGTAGCGGAGCAGATCGGTTACCAGGCGATTGAGGCGGCTCGTCTCTTCGTCGAGGATCGAGAGGAGCGTCTCGCGATCGTCGCGCGAGATGGTGGGCTTGCGAAGCCCGGCGACGGCGTTCGCGATGATCGCCAGCGGGTTGCGGACTTCGTGCGCGATGACGGCCGCGAGCTCGCCGACGACGGCCAGTTGCTCCTTGCGAACGAGCTCTTCCTGCGCGGCGCGGAGCTCTTCGTACGATCGCCGCAGCTCGCGCGTGCGCGTTCGCAGCTCTTTCGTGCGTCGCTCGAGCTCGCTCTGAAGCGAGGCGTAGCGCGAGCTGAACGTCGTCGACACGGCGAAGACGAACGTCGCGAAGCCGGCGTTGACGAGGTACGTCGTCGAGAAGACGCCGCTCGCGACGCCAATGTCGTTGATGACCGTCGCCAGGAGCGCGGTGGTTCCGATCACGACAGCGAGCGCCTCGCGTTTCCCAGCGAGGTACGCGCGCGCGACCAGGATGAGCACCGCCGTGACCGCGAGCCCTCCGAGCGCATAGACCGCGAGGCCGAGCGGGCTCATCGGCGTGCCGTGGTACGCGACGTCGACCCCGCGCATCCACACGCGGTGCTCTCCGATACGCGCGACGTCGTGGAGCATCCCGCGCGCGTCGAAGATCTCGAAGAGCGCCGCGACGGCGTACACCGGCGCGAGGATCTTCCCGCCGCCACGCACGCCGCGGTAGCGCAGACCAAAGTGCACGAGCATCGCGAACGCTGCGATCAGCCCGACCCATCCGACCTGCTCGCCGAGGAGCGCCGCGTTCGCGTTCGAGACGTGCAGCCCAAGCATCGATCCCGCCGCGCTCTCCGCGAGCGCGAGGCAAAGCAGCGCGAACACGCCGTACTCCGCGTCGGCTTGCCGACGGATGTACGCGAACGCGAAGAAGAGGCTCGCGAAGACGTAGATCGCTGCGCTTGCGGCGATTGCAGACGCGAGCAGATCCACGTTTGTATTCTACAGGATTAGTGGCCGCTGCTGGACGACGGCGCGGGGGAAGGACCGTGCCCCATCGAATCCATCGGCGCGCTGCGGTCGATGACGATGACACGCTCGGTCTGATTCCACGGCCCGGGGAGCGGTTTGTTGTCCGCGCCGAGGAGCTCGAGTCGCACGACGTACGTGCCGCTCTGAAGGTTGTCGAGATAGAACGGCGGGCCGAATTTCACCGCGTCGGCTTCCTTGGCGCCGTCGATGCCGGGGCCGGTCACCTTGACGTGCACGTGCTCTTTGCCTTCGGCGAGCGTCACGTTCTGAAGCTGAAAATCCACGATGACGTGGTTTGCCATGTCGCCTTTGTAGTCGCCCTTGGGACGGCTGTAGACGAGCATCGGCTTCGACAGGTCGAACGCTGGCGTCGTCTTCTTGCCGACGTAGAAGTCGACGACGACGATCGCCCCCGCGCCCTTCACCGACTCGTGCGTCGCGCGGCTGGCGAACGCGACGAGCACGTGGTGCCCCTCCGCGATGCTCGCGCCGCCCGGGAGGTCCTTGATCTTGATCGGCTTCGACGTGTCGTAAATGGGCTTGTACGGGTTGTTGTCGAGGATGACGTGGACGTGCGCGTCGCCGGGCGCCGTCGGCCACTTCTTCACGTCGAGCTTCACGTCGAAGTCACCGGCGGTCGCCGCGGGGATGATCTGCCCCTTGGCCGGTGCGGTCAGCTTCACGGTCGGCTTGTCCGTCGGATCCGGCGCGGCGGCGCCGAGCGAGAGCTGCACCTCAGGCGGCTTCGGCGCGGGCGGCGTCGAGCTTTCGGCGGGCGGCGCGGCGGACGAGGCGACAGGCGCCGACGTCGACACCGCGGGGAGCGCGTTGGGCGCAGGCGGCGGCGGCGGGAGGTTGCTGTTTCCGGCGCACGCGACGTACGCGGGGAGGGCGCCGAGCGCCGCGACCGAGGCGAGGATTCGAAGAGTGCGATTCATGGCGCGCGAGCATGGTCACGAAGCGTGCGGAGCGCAACGCGTATTCACCGGAGTCGGCGCCGCGCCAGGCGCTACACTTCGCCGCGTGCCCCACCGCCAGCGCTACTTGTTCGTCTGTACGAACCGCCGCCCCGACGGACACCCCAAAGGCTCGTGCGCCGAAAAGGGCTCCGAGGCGATGGTCCCCTTGCTGAAGGAAGCGCTGCAGAAGCGCGGTCTCGCAAAGGAAGTTCGCGCGTGCGC
>JAYVXB010000501.1:0-4727 GCA_043785585.1 Deltaproteobacteria bacterium
GCCGTCGAACGCGATCGAAGCGCGCTCGAGACCGAGCGGACCGCCGGTGCACGTGCGCGACGTCCATCGCGCGCCATCCCACTCCCACATCGACGGCGCCAGCCCGAGGCTCCCGCCGCCGGAAGACGTGCCCGCCGCGAAGTAGAGCGTGCGCCCGCGCGTCGAATCGAACACGATCGCGGCGCGCGCGAGCTCGCGCCGCTCTTCTCCGGTCGAGCCCCCGTTCGCGCCCCATCGCACGAACGTCGAGCCGTAGTCCCCGCTCAACCCAGCGAGCATGTCCTTCGAAGTCCACCGCCCACCCGCGAGCTCCCACATCGCGGGGCGCGCCTCGTCTCCGCGCACGACGAGCGTCTTGCGTGCGGTGTCGTAGACGACGCCGCCACGGTAGAGCGCGGGCGCACCGTCCGCGGTCCGCGGCATCCACGCCCCCGAAGCACAGTCGAGCTCCCACGTGTCGTCGAGGTTCGGCGTGTGCTGCCCCGTCGTCGAGTACGCGACGCCACCAACGAGCAACCCGTGCGACGTCGCCGCGTCGTACACGAGCGTGTGCCCCGCGCGCGCCGCAGGTGCCGACGACGGAGCGCGATCGTTCCACGTCTGCGCGGCGCCGTCGTACTCCCACGTGTCGCCGAGCTGAAGATGCGCCGGCGAAGTCCCGCCGAACGCGACGGCCTTCGCACGCGCAGCGTCGAAGTACATCGCGTGGCCGAGACGCGCAGGCGGTCGCTGCGACGGCGTGACGCTCGTCCACGTCGCAGTCCCCGGATCGAGCTCCCACGTATCATCGAGCGCAACACCGATGCTCGGGCTGAGCACCGACTCGCCCCCGAAGAGGACGTAGCGGTTGCGTGCGGAGTCGTAGACGCCGGACGCGGCCGAGCGCGCGAGCGGCGTGCCGGTCGCTGCGCGGCGCGTCCACGTCGCGCCGTCCCACTCCCAGAGATCGCCGTTATCGGCGGCGCCGCTCGCGCCGCGTCCGCCGAAGACGACGACGCGCTTGCGCGCCGCATCGAAGAGCGCCGTCGCGTACGCACGCGCGGCAGGCGGCGATGCGTTGGCGCGAACCGCCCACGTGCGCGCTGCGGGATCGTATTCCCAGGTGTCCGCGAGGAAGGTGTCGCCGCTCGCGCTCCGCGCAATGCCGCCGAAGAGGACGACGCGCTTGCGCGCCGAATCGAACGCCACCGCCGCGGCGGCGCGCGCGTCGGGTCCACCCGCGTACACCACCGACCAGCGACCGCTCGCGCGATCGAGCGTCCACGTGTCACCGAGCGAAGCGCCGGCGTTCTCGCCGCCGAAGAGAATGAGCGCGTTGCTCGTCGTGTCGAACGCGGAGGCAGCGCCGTCGCGCGGCCCCGGCCGCCCGACGACGGGCGCCCAGCGATCTGTGGTGGGACCGCAGCCGGGGATCGTGGTGTGCGCGACGCCCACGCCGGGGTCGCAGCTGTCCTGCGTGCACGCGTTGCCATCGTCGATCACCGGCGCGGGCGCTTGCACGCATGCCGCCGACGCGTTGCACGTCGACGCACCAACGCACTTGTTCGAGTTGTCTGCGCATGCGGTCCCCGCGGCGAGCGCGGGGTTCGAGCAGGCGCCGGTCGACGTGTTGCACGTGCCGGCAGAGTGGCAGGCGTCGCTCACCGCGCAGCTGACGGGGCTCGCGCCGGTGCAGCTGCCTGATTGGCAAGTATCGATGGTCGTGCAGGCGTTGCCGTCGCTGCAGCTCGCGCCGTCGGTCTTCGCTGGATTCGAGCACGTACCGTTGCTCGTGTTGCACGCGCCGACGTCGTGGCATTGGTCACTCGCGGTGCACACGACGGGGTTTGCGCCCGTGCACGTTCCCGATTGGCATGCGTCGAGCTGCGTGCACGCGTTGCCGTCGCTGCAGCTCGTGCCGTCCGCCTTCGCGGGGTTCGAGCAGAGTCCGGACGTCGTGTCGCACGTGCCCGCGGCGTGGCACGGATCACTCGCCTTGCACACGACCGGGCTCGAGCCCGTGCAGACGCCCGCCTGGCACGAGTAGGCCTGGAGGCACTTGTTCGCGCCCGAACAGAGCGTCCCGTTCGCCGCGCTCGCGTGCGTGCACGCGCCTGCGTTGCACGTGTCGGTCGTGCACGGATTGCCGTCGTCGCACGTGGTCGGCGTGCAACTCCCTGCGTCCTTCGCATCCGAAGGTGCGTCTTTCGGAGCGTCGATGGGTGCATCGGCTGCCGCGTCGGCAGCATCCTTCGGCGCGTCCGCGGCTGCATCCTTCGCGGCGTCTGCACCTGCGTCGACCGCGGCATCTGCGTCCTTCGCGGCGTCCGCATCGCCATCCTTCGCGGCGTCTACAGCCGCATCGACCCCAGCGTCGACCGTGCAGTTGCTCGCCTCGACCCACGCGAACGTGACCACCGTCTTGCCCGCCGAGTCGCTCGAGTTGCCGTTGACGATGTGAATCGTGAGCTTCGTCGCCGTCACGATCGCGCCCGACGCCGTCCCGTCCGCGCAACTGAAGAAGCCGTACGTCTTCGTCGTCGCCGCCTTGTACGTGCACGCGACGTCGGTGGAGCTGCCCGATCGGCGGAACGAGAACGTCGTCGAGCCCGTCCCCGTCGTCCCCGCCGTCACGGCGAGCGTCGCCGGAATCTTGAGCCCCATCCCGCCGGTAACGCTCGCTGTCGCGTCCGTCGTCGATGCGGGCGACGTGTACTTCTTCGTCGCGACGAGCGTGGTCGTTCGGCACGTGCTGAGCTCGGCTTCGGATCTCGTGGTGCTCTCGCTCACCTCGTCGGCAGCCGGGCTGCACCCCGTCGCCGCGACGAGCAGAAACGGTGCAACGAATCGGACGCACCTACGGAAAGCGATCGAGCTCACGATGGACACACCTCTCCCGAGAAGCGCGTCACCGAGGCGGCACGCAGGGCGCACGACTCCCGTCGCGGCCTTTGCGGCTGCAACAGGATTTCAGCTTTGTCTAAAGAACTACGTCGAGTACGGCCGGCGGAAGTTGCGGACTATTCGCGCGGTCGATGTCCATTTGGGTCGTCGAGGATCTCCTCAGAGTGACTCCCCCAAGAAGCGAGACGCTACTTCCCGCAGAAACGGCGTGTGAAACGAGAGCAAGCGAAGAAGAGAATGCGAGAGCGCCGGACGATCCGTAGTCGGACGTTTCAGGCTTCGCTGGCCGTAGCTCGCGAGTAGGGGATCGCGCAAGGTCGAAGCGACGCGTGAGTTCAAATTCCGAAGAGTTGTTTCATGAATGTTTCGACGTTCCAGCGATGACGGACGGATTGGTCGTAGGTGACCAGCGTCGACGCGCAATGGTCACGAGCGGTCCGGGAATCGATGATCAGGGTGGATCGGCAATCGCCGGGTTGTGCCCGACAATCGTCTTCAGGAGATCGATCTGATGACGTCGCTGCGACGCGCCCGTGTTCGCAGCGGCCGTCGTCATGTCGGGCGTCTCGAACTTCGGCAGCGAGACGAGGCCATGCTGGTGAAGCGCTATCTTCGCCGCGTTGCCGACCTCCGGGATCACGACGACGCTGGCGCGACCTGCAGAGAGATCGCGTCGCGCCGCTTGGTCGGCTTCGAGCTTCCGGAGCTCCGCTTCGTCCGCGCCGTGCCCCGCGTAGTTCGTCGACGACCCGATGCGAGCCTGAAGATCGCGCACGCGCAGACGGCGCCACTCTTCTTCCGCAGCCGGATCGAAGTCTGCCCCGGACGCGGCGCTGTCGACGCGCATCTCGCTCATCGTGCGGCTCCCGGCGACGGACGCGCGGGCGCGTTGGTCGTGCGCGAGAGGACGAAGTGCGCGTGCGCGCGTACCGTCGTCGAATCCGTCGTTCGCATGGGCGCGGTTCCGGGCTCGGAAGAGTCTTTGCTGCTTCACCTCTCTTCATCGGGACCGGCCGCCGAAGGTTGCGACAAAAGTGAACGCCGCTGCGATTCAGCCGGCGCATCGCATGGCGCGCCTACCGCGCCCATCGGCGCGTGGCGGCTGCGTTGCTGTCGCATGGCGCGCGGCGCTCGCTCCCGCTCACGGCCCACTGCACTCGCTGGTGCACGACGCCGACATGCAGCTCGTGAGCGCGTTCATCAGCGCATTGCCGCTCGGGTACTGCATCGCGCATTGATCGAAGCACGCCTGCGTCGGCCCGCCGTCCACCGCAAAGCAGCCGTTGCCGCATTGGATGTACGCCGTGCAGTCGCGGCCGTTTGCGCATGCGTTGTCCTCTGCGCAGCAATGCGCTCCGAGGCAGGTGTCGCACGCGGGCATGCCCGTCGAGAGGCCGAGCGCGCACTGCTGCGTGATGGCGGAGTCGCGCGCGCCTGCGTCGATCGATGCGGAGTCGAGCGGTCCGGCAGCATCGTAGACGCTCGCCGAGTCGTAGTGCGTGGCCGCGTCGTGCGGATGCCCCGCGTCCGCCGCGGCGGTTTGATGAGACGAGTCGCACGTGCGATCGGTCGCGGGATCGCATTCGAAGTCGCCGTATTTCGATCCGACCGCGCACGCCGGAATCGCAAGTAGCAGCACGAAGACACACCTCACCGATGACGCCATCAGGCACCTCCCCGAAGAGCACGAAGCCGCGCACGCACGCGCAGTCCACGCGCACGCGCACGCCCACGCACGCGCGCAAGCTCACGAGCACGCGCACGCCCACACGCCCCCAATGTGTTCGCGTTCCTCCGTTGCGACTCTCGTCGCGCGCGTTCATCCGGCGATCAACGAATCGACA
>JAYVXB010000502.1:0-14638 GCA_043785585.1 Deltaproteobacteria bacterium
CGAGCGCGCGCTGAACCCGCCGGTCATCGCGCGAGTCACGATCCTGCGCGAAAAAATCTGATCAGCGCGAGAACGTCCCGACGGCGTAGCCCTCGCCGAGGACATGTCCGTTCATCGCCGAGTAGAGGCTCTCTTTCGTCCCGCCATCCGGCGTGTTGACGGGCGCGTCGAGCGCGAAGACGCGGAACACGTAGCGATGGAGCTCGCGTCGCGGCGGACAGGGACCGTTGTAGCGGATGTTCTTGAAGTCGTTGAGCCCGATCCTCGCGCCGAGGGTCGTCGGATCGATCGCTTCGGCGAGTGACATCGTCTCGGGTGGGAGGTTGAAGACGATCCAATGGGTGAATGCTCCCGACGGCGCGTCCGGATCGTCGACGACGACCACGAAGGACTTCGTCCCTTCCGGTGGCGAGCTCCACGTCAGCTGTGGCGAGCGATCGCTCCCGTCGCACGACGAGTCCACCGGAATCGGGCCCTTCGCTGCGAACGATTTGCTCGTGACGGTGAGCGACGCCGCCGTCACTCCCGCCGGCGGTAGCGGCGTGATGGCCGTGCTCCCCTGACAGCCAGCGAGCATGGCGAGAGCGATCGCGAGGCGGAGCGTTGCGGGCATCGATGTCCTTCAGTCAGGCTGGTAGAGGATCTGCTGCGACGCTTCGCGGTAGTAGAAGCGATCGAACTCACCGCGGCCGAAGGTCACCGCGCCGAAGAGATTCCACGCGACACCCCACGCTGCGAGGATCCAAAAGAGCGCGCGCATCGGGCGAGCGCCAATCGCCAAGAGCACGAAGAGGAGCATCGCGTAGTCGTTCGAGAAGCGGTAGCCGAACTGCTGCCAACCGCTGTTTTGGTAGAGCAGATCGTACGCCATCGGAAGCACCGCGCTAAAAGCGAGGATCGCGTAGAGCCAGCCGTCGCCGTTCGAACGGAGCCGCGGGCGGAAGAGCCAGAAATAGAGCGGTGTGGTGAACCAGAGCGCGAGACCGTGCTCGTTGATTTGGAACGGCGCGAAGCGCGTCGGGTCGGCGCCCGGCGCGCGCGGCCATGGAAGGATCGTGAGCATCACGCCGAGGTTCTTCGACAAGTAGTGGTAGCCGAAGAGTCCCCACTTCATCATGCGCGCCTTCCACGCGACGCTCAGATGCTCGTGGCCGAACGCGACGGGGCTCGGATCGTGGAAGCGCGTGTAGTTCATCCATGACGCGATTCCGATCGCGCAGAGGATCGGCACGGCGAAGAGCGCGTAGCGACGAGCGAGCGCGCCCTTGTCGACGCGGCGCCACGTCTCGGCGGCGCGCGCGAGCAGCGTCCCGTCGGACGGGAGCCCATCCTTGCAGCTCACTCGTATCGCCTCGAGCGCGAAGAGCGCCGACGCGAGCACGACGTGCGGCCTCGTCATGAAGATGCACGCCATCGCGAGGCCCGCGAGCATCGGCCTCTCCGCGTCGAGCGCGCAGAGCAAATAGATTCCGGTGAGCGCGACGCAGACGACGTGCGCCGCGAACCACACGGTCCCTTGCACCGCGGTGAAGAAGTAGACCGTGCCCACCGCGAACAGAATCGCGAGCGCGATGTGGTCGCGTTCCGATCGCGAGGAACGCGCGCTGCGCCGCAGCTTTTCGAGCACGAGGAACAGAAGCGCCGGACCCAGACCCGCGAGCCACACCATGAACTGCCCGTCGCGAAAATTCTCCGGCGAGCCGGCGAGCTTCACGAGCGGCATCATCAGCACCGCGGGGAAGGGCGGGAAGCTGATGTACGTCTTGCCTTCGAAGTCCGCGAAGTCGTTGTTGCCGGTGTAACCCGGCGGTCCGTTCGGGAGATTCTGCCGCCCGTGAAGCCATGCGTCGGCGAGGAGCGCGTAGTGGTTGTACGCGGTGTGCGTCGTGAGGCGCGGCGCGCCCGCGACGCTCGCGAAGATGCTCGCGCACACGACGTAGATCACGGTGGCGACGATGAGGCGGCGCGCCCGCGTGTCAGGGGTCAGCCAGCGAGCGAACGCGTTGTCGGTCGTCATGCGCGCGCGCACGCTAACAAGAAAGTCGACGCGGCGAAGCGCGAACCCTCCTTCGCGGTGTCGCGAACGCGCGGTGTGAACCTCGGTACGCGTTCGACGCGCGCGCGTGGTCATTTCGGCGTGAAGAGGGCGTACTCGGTGTTGGCACGTCGCTTGTACTTGCCGGGATCGCGGACGCAGATTCTCTGACGCGACGCAGCGACCCCAAGGAAAAATGGCCCTTCCGTTCGACGACACCCGAGGCGCACGCGATCCGCGCGCGCTCGCGATCCTGGCGAAGACGATCTATCGCGAGCTCCGCGCGAGCGGGTACGAGGCGCGCGATGTGATGTCGCTGGCCGGTGAGCTGCTCTCGCAGGTGGCGAGCGAAGTGAAGGGGCGGACGCCGCGCGACTGAGCAGGCGGACGCGCGCGCGAGCGGCGAACGAGCGAAACGACGGTCGAGCGGTTTTCTCGGCGTTTCACGGGTCCACGTCGATCCGTACACACAGCTCAGTTGACACATTGCGCGTACTCCTCCGACAATTCCCGAGGGAGCGGGCGGCCACTGTGCGAAGGTGCGGCCCTCACTCCGCGCGGTATCCCCGCGGCGGCCGGCGCATCTCGTCTTCGGCGGTCTCGCAGCTCCACTCGAGGAACGGTGAATGTTCACGATCATCATCAGTGAGAAGGGGGGCGCCGAGCGTCGGGAAACCTTCGACAAAAACGAGATCAACGTCGGGCGCGTTCAAGGCAACGATCTCATGCTCCCGAAGGGGAACGTGTCGAAGCACCACGCGCGGCTGCTCTACCGCGACGGTCGCTTCATCGTCACGGACCTGAAGAGCACCAACGGCACGTACGTCAACGGTCGCAAAATCGCGCAGGCGACGATCGTCCGCGAAGGCGACAAGATTTACATCGGCGACTTCGTGCTCAAGCTCGACACGGGCGTTGCGGCCGCGTCGCAGCCGTCCAACGCGGCAGGCGGCGAGCCCGAGGCGTACCGTCCTCAAGACGATCCGAACGCCGGGCGTCAGCCGCCGAGGATGCCGCAGCCCGCGCCGAACACGTCGCCGCCGATCCAGCCGGCGCCGGTGCACATGGCTTCTCAGCAGATGCAGCAGCACCCGCCGGGGATGCCGCCGATCCCGCCGCCGCTCGTCCAGGGGCAGGCGCAACAGCAAGTGAGCCACTATCCGCTCGAGCGCGATCCGGACGACAGCGAGAGCTCGCCGAACCAGGGTCAGTCGCCCGGCAAGGTACCGCCGGCGCCGCGCGTGCCGCAGATGCAGCAGGACGGGCGGCAGCGCCCCAACAGCACCGCGATCCAGCCGAACCGACCGCAGGCACAAGCGGCAGGGCGAGAAGCGGCGCAGGCGACGCCAGCGGCTCCACAGGCGCAACAGCAGCAGCCGCAGCGCCAACCGCAAGCGCCCGCGCCGAGCCCGGCGTCGATGCCGCCGCGCCAGCTCCCGCGTGAGACCCCCGCGCAGGCAGGGCGTCGCCTGGCGCTCATCACGCTCGTCGATCGCGTCGCCGACGTCGTCGACATCGCGCCGCTCAAGCAGTCGCCCGACGTCGACGACCAGCTCTCCGCCGCGCTCGATCGCGCGGTTCGCGAGCAAGCCAAGGCGATGCGCGACGAAGGCGAAGCGCCCGAGGGGACCGATGTCGAGGTGCTCGTGCGCGATGCGCTCCGCGAGCTCGTCGGGCTCGGGCCGGTCGGACCGCTCCTCGAGGACGACGAGTGCAGCGAGATCCACTGCATGCGTCACGACTACGTCCTCGCGATTCGTGGCGGACAGGCGGCGCTCGCCGATGCTTCGTTCACGAGCGAAGAGGCGCTCTACCGCACCATCACTCGGCTCGCGCACCAGTCGGGCGTCGAGTGGCGTTCGGGCGAGTTCGTGATCGAGCGGCGTCTCGCGCGCGGCGCGACGATGATCGCGATCACGCCGCCGGCGGCAAGCGGCTGCGTCCTCGTCATTCGCAAGCGGCGTCGCGTCGAGTCGTCGCTCGAGGATCTCGTTCGCTCCGGCGCGCTCTCGCGTCCGATGGCGTCGTTCCTCGAGCACTGCGTGACCGCGCGCGCGAACATCTTGGTTTGCGGCAGCGGGAGCGCCACCGTCGGCGCCGTGCTCGTCGCGCTGGCATCGGCAGGTCCCGCGGGCGATCGCGTCGCGGTCCTCCAAGACACCGACGAGCTCGCCGTCGCGCAAGCGCACGTCGTGTCGCTCGCTCTGCCAGATCATCGCGAGCGCGGCGAAGAGGCCGTTCGCGCGGCGGGGCGACTGCGCGCCGATCGGCTCATCGTCGGCAACCTCGCTGGGAGCGTCGTGCCTGCGACGCTCGACACGATCGCCGAAGGAGCCGAGGGCGTGATGGCGGGCGTGTGCGCGTCGTCACTGCGTCAGGGGCTCGCGCGCGTCGCGTCGCAGCTCGCCGTCGCGCGTCCAGGCGTCACCATCGACGGTGCGCGCGAGGCGCTCGGCGAGTCGTTCGACGTCGCCGTCGAGGTCACGCGCCTCCCGGACGGCCGCCTTCGCGTCCTGCGCGTATCCGAGCTCTCGGGCGGCGACGGGAAGGGTGTCGGCGTGCGCGATCTCTTCACGCTGTCGGCCGAAGGGGCAGCGGGCGGCGAGGGCGCATTCGTCGCCTCGGGCATCGTCCCGCGCTTCGTCGCGGACTTCGCGGCGCGCGGCGTCCGCGTCGACGCGAACCTCTTCAAGCGGACCGTCGGCAGAAACTGACCGCGAGCCAAAGCTCACGGTCGTCCTGAGGCGGCGAAGGAATCGCGCGCCGAAGGATCAGGCGCTGGCGCTCGCGTCGGCGCGCTTCTGCATCTTGCGATGCAACAGGCGCTTCTTCAGCGGCCCCAAGTGATCGATCATCAGCACGCCCTGCAGGTGGTCGTACTCGTGCTGGATGCAGATCGCGAGGAGCCCCTCGGCCTCGAGCTCGAACGGCTTGCCGTCGCGATCGAGCGCTCGCACGCGCACGCGCTCGGCGCGATCGATCTCTTCGCGCGCACCCGGAAAGCTGAGGCAGCCCTCTTCGTACGAAGTCGTTCCGTCGGTCGCGATGATCTCCGGGTTCACGAAGACGCGAAAGTCGCTCGGCTCGCCTTCGTTCGCGACGTCGATCACGAAGAGCTGGTACGGCTCGCCGATCTGCGTCGCCGCGAGGCCAACGCCCGGCGCCGCGTACATCGTCTCGGCCATGTCGTCGATGAGGCGCTGGATCTCCAGCGTCACCGCGGCGATCTTCTTGCCGGGCTCGCGGAGGCGTTTGTCGGGGTAGTGAAGGACCGTCCGGACTGCCATTTCATCCCAATGTAATGCGCGTTCGTCGCCTCGGCCACAGCGTCGAGCAGCTCAGGCGTCGGGATAGACGAGCTGTCCGAAGACGTGCGCGTCGCTCCCGCAGACTTCCCATTGCGGCTCGGCGATTCGCGGCGCTTCTGCCGGTGTCGCGGGGCCCGCCCAATCGACAGCGCCCGGGCGCCCGCGTGGGCCGAGGAGGATCGGTGCGATGAAGGCGTGGAGCTCGTCCGCGAGGCGGCCCGCAAGCATGCTCCCGGCGAGCTCGGCCCCTCCTTCGCAGAGGAGCGTCACGACGCCGCGGCTCGCGAGGATCTTCAATGCCGCGACGGCGTCGATGCGCCCCTCGGTCGAGCTCGGCGCGCGGATGATCTCGACACCGCGCACGACGAGCGCCTCTTCGTTCGACGAAGGTGCGTCCTCGCTGCAGATGACCCACGTCGGAGTCTCGGCGGCCGTCGTGACGAGGCGCGAGTGCGCAGCGAGGCGGAGCTTGGTGTCGAAGACGACGCGGAGCGGGCTCTTGCCGGGAACGCCGCGCACCGTGAGGCGAGGATCGTCGGCGAGCGCGGTGCCGATGCCGACGGCGATCGCGTCGTGTGCGGCGCGGAGCAGGTGAACGCGCGCGCGTGCCTCGGGTCCGGTGACCCACTTGGATGCGCCGGTGCGCGTCGCGATGCGCCCGTCGAGTGACAGCGCGAGCTTGAGCGAGACGTACGGAATGCCGACCGTGACGAATTTACTCCACGGCGCGACGAGGCGCTTGGCCTGCGCTCCGTGAACGCCGACGGTGACCGCGATGCCCGCGTTGCGAAGCCGCTCCGCTCCGCCGCCTTCGACGTGCGGGTTTGGATCCGCACAGCCGATGACGACGCGCGCGACCTTCGCCGCGACGATCGCGTCGGTGCACGGCGGCGTCCGACCCGTGTGGTTGCACGGCTCGAGCGTCACGTAGAGCGTCGCGCCCGCCGCGTTGGCTCCGGCGACGCGGAGCGCAGCGATCTCGGCGTGATCGTCGCCCGCGCGCTGGTGGTGCCCTTCGCCGAGCACCTCGCCGCCCTTCACGACGACCGCGCCCACATGGGGATTCGGCGACGGCTCGCCCTTCGCGCCCAGCTCGAGCGCGCGCGCCATCCATTTTTCGTCGGCGGGATCGATCGCGGTAAACGCGGCTTTCGGCGAATCGCTCATCGGTCGACCACGGGCGGCGGACGCGACGACGTCGTGCCGTCGGTGCGCGCTTGCTTGAGCTTCTCGAGCTCGGCGTGAAACTCGTCGATGTCGCGAAACGAGCGGTACACGCTCGCGAACCGCACGTACGCGATCTCGTCGAGCCCGCGAAGCTGGTCCATCACCTTCTCGCCGAGCACCATGCCGGAGACCTCTTTGGCGTCTTGCTCGATCAAGTAGCGCTCGATCGACGCGACCGCCTCTTCGATCTTCTCTTCGGGCACCGGGCGCTTGCTGCACGCCTTCCGCAATCCACCGAGGAGCTTCTGCCGATCGTACGGCTCGCGACGTCCGTCCTTCTTCACGACCGCGGGGAAAATGTCTTCGACGCGTTCGTAGCTCGTGAAGCGCCCCTTGCACTCGTCGCACTCGCGCCGTCGCCGAATCACGTCGCCCGCGGCCGAAACGCGCGTGTCGACGACTTTGCTCTCCGCGAACGAGCAGAACGGGCACTTCACCGAGACGTCAGCCTTTCTCGATCTTGCTCAGTCGCCGCACGTGACGATCGCCGCCACTGAACGGCGTCTGCAACCACACGTTGACGATCTCCCACGCGAGCCCGACGCCGAGGACGCGCGCACCGAGCGTCAGCACGTTCGCGTCGTGGTGCGCGCGCGAGTAGCGCGCGGAGAACACGTCCGAGCAGTTGGCCGCGCGCACGCCGCGGTAGCGGTTTGCGGTGATCGCCATCCCGACGCCGGTCCCGTCGACGAGGATCGCGCGCTCGAATTTGCCCGACTGGACGCCGAGCGCCGCGGAGTGCGCGAAGTCCGGAAAATCGGACGGGTCGGTGCTCGTCGCGCCGACGTCGGTCACGTCGTACTTCAAATCGCGGAGCCCTTCGGCGAGCTCGTTCTTGAGATCGTAGCCGGCGTGATCGGCGGCGAGGACGATGCGAATCGCGGCCATGCGGTCACCCCTCGAAGCGCGAGAAGACGAGCGAGCAGTTCGTTCCGCCGAAGCCGAACGAGTTGTTGAGCGCGTGACGAACGGGCCGCTCGCGCCCCTCGTTGGGGACGTAGTCGAGCTGGCACCGCGGATCTGGATCCGTGAGGTTGATCGTCGGCGGGATCTTTCCTTCGGCGACCGCGAGCGTGCAGACCGCGCTCTCGACCGCGCCGGCCGCGCCGAGCAAATGCCCCATCATCGACTTCGTCGAGCTGACCCAGAGCCCCCGGGTGCCACCGGCACCCGAATAACGATGCTCCGTGGCGTGCGCGCCGAAGACGCCGGTGATCGCCTTGGACTCTTCGACGTCGCCGACAGGCGTCGAGGTGCCGTGCGCGTTGATGTAGTCGACTTGATCCGGATTGATCCGCGCGTCCTTCAGCGCCATCCGCATCGACCGCTGCGCGCCTTCGCCGTTGGGCGCGGGCTGCGTGAGGTGGTGCGCGTCGCTGCTCGCGCCGTAGCCGGTGAGCTCTGCGTAGATCTTCGCGCCGCGTTTCTTCGCGCGCGTGAGCGACTCGAGGACGAGGATGCCGCTCCCTTCGCCGATGACGAAGCCATCGCGCCCCGAGTCCCACGGACGGCTCGCGCGCTTCGGATCGTCGTTGCGCTTGCTGAGCGCGTGCATCGCCTCGAAGCCGCCGACGCCGACCGGCGTGATGCTCGCCTCGGCACCGCCCGCGATCATGACCTGCGCCTTGCCGCGACGAATCCACTCCGCCGCTTCGCCGAGCGCGTGCGCGCCGCTGGAGCAAGCGCTCGTCACGCAGTAGCTCGGCCCCTTGAGGCCGTGCTTCATCGACACTTGCCCCGCCGCGAGGTTCGCGATGATGCCGGGGATCGAGTACGGGCTGACCTTGGTCGGCCCTTTCTCCATGAGCGTCTGCTTCGTCTTCTCGAAGGTGAAGATCCCGCCGATGCCGACGCCGATGAAGCAGCCCGCCTCTTCTTGTTCCTCGGGCGTGAGCTCGAGACCCGAATCGCCGATCGCCATCTGCGACGCACCGAGCGCGAGCTCGATGAAGCGATCCATCTCCTTGAGCTTCTTCTTCTCGACGTAGGGGAGGGGATCCCACGCCTTCACCTCGCCCGCGATGCGCACGCGAAACTCGTGGCAGTCGAAAAGCGTGATGGGGCCGACGCCGCTCTCGCCGGCGAGGAGCGCTCGCCAGCTCTGCTGCGTCCCGATGCCAACCGGGCTGATCAGGCCGACGCCTGTAATGACGACGCGTTCCATGTATCGCGATGCCATAGCGTGGGTAGGGGCGAGAGGGCGAGACAAGAAATGAGTCTAGCCCCGACGCAACTCCCGTCCGCCGAGCGCCTTACTTCTTGGCGTGCTTTTCGATGTAGTCGATCGCGTCCTGGACGGTGCGGATCTTCTCCGTGTCCTCGTCCGGGATGTCGATCTCGAAAGCCTCTTCGAACGCGAGAACGAGCTCGACGAGGCCGAGCGAGTCAGCGCCGAGGTCGTCGATGAACGTCGACTCCGGCTTGATGTCTTTCTCCTCGACGTCGAGCTGCTCTTTGATGATGCGCTTGACCTCGCTGGGGATGTCCTGAGCCATGCGTGCCTCGTATCACAGTTGCCGCGCGAAGCCGAAGCGTCGTGAAGCGGGTAGGAGCGGTGCGTTGTTGGTTTGCTCGGATTTCACACGTACATGCCGCCGTTGACCCGGAGCACTTGCCCCGTGACGTAGGCGGCGTCATCGCTGGAAAGATAGGCACAAGCGGCCGCGACGTCGCGCGCCGATCCCGTTCGTCCGAGAGGGACGACCTTCAAGAGCTGTTCTTTTTGCGCGTCGGTCATGCCCGACGTCATGTCGGTGTCGATGAACCCCGGCGCGACGACGTTGACGGTGATGTTTCGCGAAGCGTATTCGCGCGCGATCGACTTGGCCGCGCCGATGATCGCAGCCTTCGTGGCGGCGTAGCCGGTCTGTCCCGCGTTGCCCATTTCGCCGACGACGCTCGACAAGAACACGACGCGCCCCGCCTTGCTGCGCATCATGCTCTTCATCGCCGCGCGCGCGCAGACGAGCGCGCCGCGCACGTTCGTCGTCCAGAGCTTGTCGAGATCTTCGTCTTTCAGGCGCAAAAGAAGGCCATCGATGGCGATCCCCGCGTTGGCGATGAGCACGTCGAGCTTGCCGTGCTTCTTGATGATCTCTTCGATCGCCGTCTCGGTCGCTTTGGTGTCGGCGACGTCGAAGCCGGCGATTTCCGCCTTGCCGCCTTTCGCGACGATCCCGTCCGCGACCTCGCGCGCCGCCGCTTCGCCGCGAACGAAGTTGACGACGACCGTCGCGCCTTGCTCGGCGAGGACTTCGCAACACGCGCGGCCGATGCCGCGGGAGCCGCCCGTCACGAGGGCGATCTTTCCGTCGAGTCGAAACATGAGCGGGCGTTATAGGCGGAACTTCTCTCGGGATTCAATGCCTCGCGGTTTACGCATCAAATCGGTCTCCCGAGGCCTCTGCCGCCACCCGACGAAGATCAGACGAACGCCGCGACCTGAGCGAGGGCGGCGGCGTCGAAGACGCTCAGCACCTTGATCTCCTTGGCAATCCGCTTGACGAGGCCCGCGAGAACCTTGCCCGGCCCGATTTCGAGCGCGTGCGTAACGCCGTTCGCCTGCATGTGGAGGACGGAGGCGTCCCAGCGGACGGCGCCGTCGACTTGGCTTACGAGCAGCTCTTTGACGCGGGCGGCGTCGCGGTTCGGCTTCGCGTCGAAGTTGGCGACGACGGGGAACGCGAGCGGCGAAATCGTGATCTTCGCGAGCTCTTGCTCGACGACGCGCGCGGCGGGCGCCATCAGCGCGGAGTGAAACGGCGCGCTCACTTTGAGCGGGATCGCACGCCCCTTCGCGGCGCTCACAAGCTCGCTCACGCGCGCGACGGCCCCCGCGTGCCCCGCGACGACGATCTGCCCCGGCGCGTTGAAGTTCGCGGGCGATACGACTTCACCTTGCGCGGCCTGCGCGCACAGCGCTTCGACGTGCGCCGGCTCGAGCCCCATCACCGCCGCCATCGCGCCGAGCCCCTGCGGCACCGCCTCCTGCATCGCGCGCCCACGTGCGCGCACGAGGCGGAGCGCGTCTTCGAGCGTCAGCGCGCCGGCTGCGACGAGCGCCGAATACTCGCCGAGCGAGTGCCCCGCGGCGAACGTCGGCGGCGCGAGCGTCGGCACCGCTTCCTTGATCGCGGCCAGGATCGCGCAGCTCGTCGCGACGATCGCCGGCTGCGCGTTCGCCGTGAGCGTCAGCTGATCTTCCGGCCCTTCGAGGACGAGGGTCGAGAGCTTTTCCCCCAGCGCTTCATCCGCGCGACGAAACACATCGCGCGCCGCCGCGGACGCCGCTAGCACGTCCTTCGCCATCCCTACGACCTGCGAACCTTGCCCCGGAAAGAGCCACGCGATTCCCATGCAGTCTACATCCTTACCAGCGCGCTACCCCACGAGATGCCCGCGCCGAGCGCGCACATCAGCACGGTATCGCCCGCTTTGATCTTTCCGGCGCGCACGTTCTCGTCGAGGAGGATCGGGATCGACGCGCTCGACGTGTTGCCGACGCGCTCGATGTTCACGAGCACTTTCTCTTCGGGGACTTCGAGGCGGCTGACGACGGCGTTGATGATGCGGAGGTTCGCCTGGTGCGCGCAGACCCAGTCGATCTGCTCGTGCGTGATGCCGGCGACGTCGAGCGCGTTCTTGCTCGCCGACGCGAGGTTTCGCACGGCGACCTTGAAGATGTCTTGGCCGCGCATGTGGACTTTGTGGAGGCGCTTGTCGATGACCTCGTGCGACGCGGGGTTCACGCTGCCGCCGCCGGGGATCCAGAGCGACGCCGCGAGCGAGCCGTCGGTGTGGATCGCCGTCGACAAGAGCCCGCGCGGTTTCTCGGCGTCGTTCGAGCTCGCGTCCGTCGGCCCGAGCACCACCGCGCCCGCGCCGTCGCCGAAGAGTACGCACGTCGTGCGATCTTCCCAATCGATGACGCGCGAGAGCAGCTCGACGCCGATGACGACGACGTGCTTCATCGCGCCGCTGCGAATGAACTGATCCGCGATCGACAAGCCGAAGACGAACCCCGCGCACGCCGCCGACAGATCGAACGCCGGGCAGCTCCGCGCGCCGAGCTTTTGCTGCACGAACACTGCGGTCGCCGGCATCGGCATGTCCGGCGTCACGGTGCCGACGATGATCATGTCGACGTCGCTCGGCGTGAGCCCCGCGGCCTCGAGCGCGCTCTTCGCGGCGGCCGTCGCCATGTCGCTCGTGACGATCTCGGGCGGCGCGATGCGGCGCTCTTTGATCCCGGTGCGTTCCGTGATCCACGCGTCCGACGTGTCGACCATCTTTTCGAGGTCGGCGTTCGTTCGGATGTTCGGCGGCAGGTAATGACCCGTACCGAGAATGCGCGAGCGCGGTTGCGAGTGATTCGACATGAGAGCCGTGTGGAGTGTAGTCGCGATTCGCCTGGGCTCCAGGCGTCAGATACACCACTGCCTGCGCTAGAACTTTCGTCCCACGCCGGCGCGTTACCGGGCGCTTACTCCGACGTCTTGGTCGTCTTGACCGCGCGGCCCTTGTAGTGGCCGCACGAGCTGCAAGCGCGGTGGGAAACCACCGGCTCGCCGCAGTTGGCGCAGGCGACGAGGTTCGGCGCGGTCACCTTGTCGTGGTTGGCGCGGCGCATGTTGCGCTTGCTTCGGCTGGTACGTCGCTTGGGGACGGCCACGGCGTTACTCCTTCTTTTGCTCGGTCTTTTGCTTTAGCGCCAGTAGCGGCAAGAGGCGCGGGTCAATGCGGTGGGGACTGGACTCGAACTTCGACGCAGTGTCGATCGAGGGGGGTGGGCTCATACCCGGGCAATCCTCCGAGCACAAGGGGATCATCGGGATTTCGAGGACGATCTCGTCGCGAATCACGTCGTCGAGGACGATCGCGTCGCCTTCGTACGCCAGCACGTCGGCTTCCTCTGCCGTGAATTCGTACTCGTCCTGCTCGGGCGTCTTGATGTTTTTCGCCGGGACCATGAGCACGCTGAGCGGCTGATCGATCGTGACCTTGGCCGGCGCGAGGCAACGCGCGCATGGCACTTCGAGCTGCGCCTTCAGGCGGCCGTGGACGATGACGTCCGTCCCGCTCTTCGACACGCGGACGTCGAGCGTCCCGTCGGGGCCGACGCCGCTGAGCTCGCTCCCTTCGAGGACCGCGCGCAACCACGCGGCGCGAACCGGGAAAGCGAACGGCTTGCCCGACGCATCGAGGTCGTGAATCGGGATGGAAAACTCGGGGTCGGTCATCGAAAGGGCGGGGAGGATGATGCAGAACCGCTTTACGTGCAATGTTTCGTACGCTAAACAATTCCGGTCAGCAGCAGCCGGCAACCGAACCGGAGCAAGGCGGCATGCGCGTGGGACCCCCGATCTCTCCCGACCTGAAGGCCGATGTCGATCCGATCCTAGAGGCGATCATCTACCTCTATACGGAGAGCCGCCGCATCACGAAGGAGTACGCACGTCGCGCGAACCTCACCGGGCCGCAGCTGACGGTGATCAAAATGCTCGAGGGGATCGGCGATCTGTCGCTGTCCGAGCTCTCCGAAAAGATCCGCGCACAGAACAGCACGGTGACCGGGATCATCGATCGGATGGAGCGCGAAGAGCTCGTGGTGCGCACGCGCTCGACCGAAGATCGGCGCGTCGTGCACATCAAGCTCACCGAAAAAGGGAAGAAGCTCGCGAAGGAGATCGACGTCGAGCCGATGGAGATTTTTCGAAGCGCGCTCGAGAGCCTCACGGCGACCGAGACGCGCGACCTCATGAAGATTCTGACCAAGATAGCGCGCCGCGTGCAGGCGATCGTCCGCCGCGACGTCGAGAACAAGGAGTGATGCCATGACCACGACACGCGATCCGGATCTCTGCGTCATCACGTGCGCGCTGTCGGGCGTGCTCGCGAACCGCCAACAGTGCCCGGGCATCCCGTACACGCCGGTGGAGATCGCCGAAGAGGCGAAGCGCGCGTACGACGCGGGCGCCGCGGCGGTGCACATTCACGCGCGCAACGACGACGGCACGCCGACGTTCAGCCCGGCGACGTTCGCGAAGATCAAAGAGGAGATCCGGAAGCGCTGCCCGGTCATTCTGAATTTCTCGACCGGCACAATCATGGAAGACGTGTCGGAGCAGTGCCAATACATCCGCGAGAGCCGACCGGAGATCGCCGCCCTCAACATGGGGACGATGAACTATTCGAAGTACTCCGAGAAGCGGAAGAGCTTCGTCTTCGACATGATCTTCCCGAACACATACGAAAAGATCATCAAGATGCTCTCGGCGATGAACGAGAGCGGCGTGAAGCCCGAGCTCGAGTGCTTCGACAGCGGGCACACGCACGGGATCTGGCCGCTCCTCGACATGGGCGTGCTCAAGGCGCCGCTGCAGTTCTCCTTCATCGTCAACGTGCTCGGCGGGATTCCGCCGCTCGTCGAGTCGCTTCAGCTTCAGACGAAGATCATGCCGGCGGGGAGCGAGTGGGAGGTCATCGGGATCAGCAAGTGCGGCTGGCGGATGATCGGGACGGCGCTCGCGCTCGGCGGGAACATTCGCGCGGGGCTCGAGGACAATCTGTATTTGCCGAACGGCGAGATGGCGAAGTCGAACGGTGAGCTCATCGAGATCGCGGCGCGGATGACGCGCGACTGCGGTCGCAAGGTCGCGACGGTCGAAGAGGCGCGGAAGATCCTGTCGCTCGATCAGTTCAAGCCTGCGGCGCAGACATGAGCGCGCGGACGTACGCGCGGATCAAAGTCGCGCGCGAAGGGGGCGTCGAGACGATCGCGATGTCGAATCCGCAGAAGCGGAACGCGATCGGTCCGCGCATGGCGAACGAGCTCATCTACGCGCTCGAGGACGCGCGCGCCTCGGAGGACGTGCGGGTCATCGTGCTGACGGGGGATGGGAACGCGTTCTGCGCAGGCGGCGATTTCGCGGAGATGACCTCGGGCGCCGTCGAGAGCGACCTTCCCCCGCGCGGCGACTACTCGGACTTGCTGCTGCTCATCGCGCGCTTCGACAAGCCGATCGTCGCGCGCGTGAACGGCGTCGCGATGGGCGGCGGGTTCGGGCTC
>JAYVXB010000503.1:0-4719 GCA_043785585.1 Deltaproteobacteria bacterium
GAACTCGGCCTCGGGGCCGAAGTAGATGGTGTCGGCGATGCCGCTGGCCTTGACGTGATTCTCGGCCTTCTGGGCGATGTAGCGCGGATCGCGGCCGTAGGGCTGGCCGGTGACGGGATCGCTGATCTTGCAGATCATGCTCAGCGTCTTCTGCTCGTAGAAGGGGTCGAGTCGGGCCGTCGACGCGTCCGGCGTCATGTTCATGTCGCTGGCGTTGATCGGCTGCCAGCCGCGGACCGAGGAGCCGTCGAAGCCGATGCCTTCCTCGAAGAGATCGTCGTTGAGACGGGCGACGGGGATCTGGGTGTGCTGCCAGATCCCGGGCATGTCGATGAACTTCAGGTCGACGAACCTGACCCCGTTCTCCTTGGCGAATGCGATGACGTCTTTGGCTTTCATGGTCCTTTCCCTTTCGCTCTCTCTCGCGTGCAGAAACTCTTGAAACCTGGACGGGACGCTAGATGGCGTCTTCGCCGCGCTCGCCGGTCCGGATGCGGACGGCCTCTTCGACCGGGACGACGAAGATCTTCCCGTCGCCGATGCGGCCGGTCTTCGCGCTCTTCTCGATGGCGTCGATCACGTCGCCCACCATGTTGTCGGGGACGACAATGTCGATCTTGACCTTGGGCACGAAGTCGACCACGTACGCCGACCCTCGATACACTTCTTTCTTGCCGCCGGTCCGACCGAAGCCCTTCACCTCGGTGACGGTCATGCCTTGGACGCCGACCTCGGACAGCGCGTCCTTCACTTCGTCGAGCTTGAACGGCTTGATGATCGCTTCGATCTTTTTCATCGGTCCCTCGGGCGGCCCCTCTTCGCGACGACGCATGAGACCCCAACCTGGGGGCTACGCCAAGAGTGGGCGTAGCAGGGCTTTGTTTCGCCGATGTTTCGGGCGCGATGCCGCACGATTTGTGAGAGAAAAGCGCGTGTCCACGGCTCCCCTGTCCCTGATGCATCTCGGGAGCTACCCCACGCCCGTGCAGCGGATCGATCGGCTGTCGGCGCCCGGCTCCACGCTCTGGGTGAAGCGCGACGATCTCTCTGCGGCGCTCTACGGCGGCAACAAAGTCCGCAAGCTCGAGCACCTGCTCGCCGATGCGCGCGCGCGCGGCGCGACACGCCTCGTGACGGTCGGCGCAGCGGGGAGCCACCACGTCCTCGCGACGACGATCTTCGGCAAGCGCGCCGGGTTCGAGGTCGACGCGGTGCTCGTGCCGCAGCCGCGAAACGATGCGGTCGTCGAGACGCTGCGCGCGTCACTCGCGCAAGGCGTTCATGCGTGGCCGGCTCCGTCGTGGTCGCAGGTTCCGTGGCTCGTGCTGCGTCGTCGGCTCGCGGGCGCGTATTACGTTTCGCTCGGCGGATCGAGCGTCGCCGGCTCGATGGCGTTCGTCGATGCGGCGCGCGAGCTCGCGACGCAGGTGAGAAAAGGGGAGCTCCCGGAGCCGGACGCGATCGTCGTCGCGGTCGGATCGGGCGGGACGGCGGCGGGGCTGGCGGCCGGTCTCGAGGTCGCGGGGATGAAGACGCGCGTCGTCGGCGTGGTGGTCGCGGCGCCGATGTGGTTCGTGCGTTGGTCGACGAGACGCATGGCGCGCGTGTGCTTGCGTCGCGCGGGCGGGGAGGCGTCGCGTGCGGCGACTCACGCGCGGCTCGAGATCGAAACGCGATGGTGTGGCGACGGCTACGGCCTGCCGACACCGGCGGGGGTGCGCGCGCTCGACGCGGCGGCATCGGTCGGACTTCGCCTCGACACGACGTACACCGCGAAGGCGTTCGCCGCGGCGCTCGACCTCGTCGCGAAGGGGCGAGACGCCAACGTGCTCTTTTGGAACACGCTGTCGAGCGCGCCGATGTCCGCGCTTCTCGAGGCCGCGCCCGCCGAAGACGCCATCGAGCCGCGCGTGCGGCGGTTGCTGCGATAGAGGAAGAGCGTTACATCGCTCTCATGGAGTCGCCGCGCGATCCGGACGAGCCGACGACGCATGCCGCCGCGCCTTCTTCCGGCGCGCTCGTCCCGCTCCGCGCTCTGCTCGCGCCTCCCGCCACGAAGGGCCACGTCTCCGTCGCGCGGATGACCAACCAGTGGTTCATCGTCGCGATGTCGCGCGAGCTCGGAGAGGCTCCGATCGCGCGCATGCTCATGGGCACGCCGCTCGTCGTCTTTCGCGACGGCGAAGGCAAGCCGGGCGCGCTCCTCGATCGCTGCCCTCATCGCAACGTGCCGCTCTCGCTCGGCTCGGTCGAAGAAGGGCAGCTCCAGTGCGCGTACCACGGCTGGCGCTTCGACCGCGTCGGCGCGTGCCGATTCATCCCCTCGCTATGTGGCGATGCACGCAACATCGAGGCGAAAGGGCGGCGCGCGTCGTCGTACCCCGCCCTCGAGCTCGACGGATTCATCTGGGTCTACGCGACGCCCGGCGAGATGCCCGAGTCGCTCCCGTACCGATTCCCGAACATCGACGCGCGCGGCTACACCACGACGCGCGATCAAGTCTTCGCCGAGTCGACGATGCACGCCGCGGTCGAAAACGCGCTCGACGTCCCGCACACCGCGTTCCTCCACAAGGGCCTCTTCCGATCGAAGAGCCGCGGCATCGAGATCACCGCCGTCGTCAAGCGCTCGCACGATCGCGTCGAGGCCGAGTACATCGGCGAGCCGCGTCCGCCGGGTATCGTCGCGCGCATCTTGTCGCCGTCGGGTGGCCTCGTGACGCACTTCGACCGCTTCATGTTGCCGTCGATCGCGCAGGTCGAGTATCGCATCGGCACCGAGAATCATTTTCTCGTGACCAGCGCGATGACGCCCGAGAGCGATTTCTTCACGCGCATCTACGCCGTCGTCAGCTTCAAGCTGCGTCTCTTGCCGGGCTGGCTGGTAAAGCCCTTCCTCCGACCGCTCGCGCTCCGCATCTTTCAGCAAGACGCGCGAATCCTGAAGACGCAGACGGAGAACATTCAGCGCTTCGGCGGCGAGCAGTTCGCGTCGACGGAGATCGACGTACTCGGGCGTCACATTTGGCGTCTGATGAAGGCGGCCGAGCGCGGCGACGTCACACGCCCGGATCCGACCGAAGATCAAGAACAACGCATTACCCTGCTTGTGTGAACTCTCGCGTCGATCACTCGACTCGCGGCGCCCGGTAGGGCACGATTCATAGCGCGCGATCCATGGCGAGAAAACCGAAGTTCGAAGACGAGGTGAAGACGAAGCCGGGACGCGGGCGCCGCTCGCAGGCCCCGGCGATCGTGCGGGGTGGCGCGCTCTCCGCAAAGAAGCAGGCATCCGAAGCGCCCACCGAACCCCCGCCTCCGCCGGCGGAAGAGATCTCCATCTCGATCCCTCCGCACAAAACGAAGGTCTCGGGAGTTCGTCCGAAGCGCCATAGCGGCACGCGCGCGGCGACGGTGGACGAGGTCACCGCGGACATGACGAACGATCCGCGGCGCGACGACGACTAGGTCGCGACGCGGAGGACGAACCAGACCAAGCCCGTCAGGACGATCGCGACGTTCGCGGTAGGGGTCCCCGCCTCGCGGACGACGCGCCATCGTCGCGCCCACATGAGGAGAGGCAACACCACGGCGAGCACAGCGAGCTGCCCGAGCTCGACGCCGAGGTTGAACGCGAGGAGCGCGCCCGGGACGCTCGCGCGCGGTAGGCCGATCTCCGCGAGCGCGCCTGCGAAGCCGAAGCCGTGGACGAGCCCAAAGGGGAGGGTGATGCGCCATCGGCCGCGCGCTTCGTCCGTCGGCGGTGCGTCGGGGCGCTTCGCATCTCGTGATTGGCGGCGCGCGCGCCAGAGGTTCTCGACGCCGACGTACGCGATCGAGAGCGCGATCGCGGGTTCGACGATCGACGGACGCGGCGCCCACACGCCGAGCACAGCGAGCGCGAGCGACAGCGAATGCGCGACCGTGAACGCGGTGAGCGCCATCACGAGCGATCGGGTCCTCCCGCCCATGACGATGAGGCCGAAGAGGAAGACGAGGTGGTCGTAGCCCGTGAGGATGTGCTCGACGCCGAGGAAGAGGAGCGCGCGAAAGCTGCTCGCGCCCGCCGGCGCGGCGACGTCCGCCGTGACGTCCATGCTTCCGGCGACGGCGAGCGCCTCGTGCGCGGGGCGGTCGCTCCCAGTGACCACGACGGCGATGTGACGGTGCGCCGCCGGGAGGACGTCGAGGAAGCCGCAGTGGACGACGAGCTTGCGCGGGCGCGCGGAGCATGCGGCGGAGAGCGCGACGTCGATGCCGTCCTGTTCCGCGAGCGTGACCGACACGAGCGACACTGCGCACGGCTGGTCGTCGGCGACGATGCCGACCTTCGCGACGATCTCGCGCGTGACGACGTCACGTCCCTTTTCGACCTCGCCTGCCGACAACGCGCCATTGCCGTCGGCGTCGAGCGCAGGGATGGCGGCGGCGAGCTCGGCGTTCGCGAAGACGAGACGTCCGACGACGCTCGCGCCGTCGATCTCGTAGCGCCCCTGCGAGAGGCCCGCTTGGTGCGCGCGTGCGGACGTGCTCCAAGCGATGCAGGCGAGCGCGGCGACGAACGCGAGGAGCGTTGCGCGGATTACGCGCATCGCTTGACGATCGGCGCGGCGAGCGCGCGAAGGCCGTCGGTCGCGTATTTGAGCGCGGCAGCTTCGCGCGCGACCGCGCAGATGCCGTCGTCTTGCTTCGCAGCGAGCGCCGCAGTGAGGACGAGCT
>JAYVXB010000504.1:0-14623 GCA_043785585.1 Deltaproteobacteria bacterium
CACGCCTCTCGGATTTCGCGGCGCCGGGCTACGACGTCCCGAGCCTCCGCGTCACTCTCCAGAGGACGGGACATTTGCGAGGCGAGTTCCTGCTCGCGAGGACCGACGGTTCGCACCGCGACCTCGAGTACGCCGCCGTCGCGAACATCGTCCGCGGAATGCATCTCGCGGTCCTCCGGGACGTCACCGAGCGTAACGCCGCCGAGGAAGCGCTCAAGCGGAGCGAGTCCACGCTGGCGGAACGCGAGCGGCATTTCCGCGCGTTGATCGAGAAGAGCGCCGACGTCCTCACACTCGTGTCGCCGGACGGCGTGCTCCTCTACGCGAGCCCAGCGATGACGCGCGCGTTCGGCTACGCCGCCGAGGAACGCGTGGGCCGCGACATCTTCGAGGTCATCCACGACGACGATGTCGACGACGCCCGCCGCGCGTTCGCGCGCGTCGTCGCGGACGCGCACGAGACGGTCACGTTCGAATGCCGCGTGCGGCACCGCGACGGGACGTGGCGCTGGAGCGAAGTCACGGCGACGAACCTCCTCGGCGATCCCGCGGTCCGTGCGGTGGTCATCGACGCGCGCGACGTCACCGAGCGCAAGCGGACGCAAGAGGCGCTCCACAAGATGGAGGAGCAGCTCCGCCAAGCGCAGAAGATGGAAGCGATCGGAAGCCTCGCCGGCGGTATCGCGCACGACTTCAACAACCTGCTCTCGGTCATCCTCAGCTACACCGGTCTCGTCCTCGAGGAGCTCGACCCGGCGAGCGTGATGCACGCCGACATCGAGGAGGTCGAAAAGGCGGGCCAGCGCGCCGCCGATCTCACGCGGCAACTCCTCGCGTTCGGTCGCAAGCAGGTCGTCGAGCCGCGCCTTCTCGATCTCAACATGACCGTCGCGGGGGCGGAAAAAATGCTGCGGCGGGTGCTCGGCGAGGACGTGGAGCTGTCGTTTCACGTCGCGCCGCACCTCGGTCGGGTGTTCGCGGACCCGGGGCAGCTCGAGCAAGTGATCATGAACCTGGTCATCAACGCGCGCGACGCGATGCCCAGCGGCGGAAGGCTCGCGATCGAGACGGCGAACGCGGTGCTCGACGCCTCGTACTGCGCCGAGCACCCGTACGTGGCGCCGGGCCGCTATGTCGTGCTGTCGGTCGCCGATACGGGCGTCGGGATCGACGACGCGTCGAAGCGTCGCATCTTCGAGCCGTTCTTCACGACGAAGGAGCGCGGCAAAGGGACGGGGCTCGGGCTCGCGACGGTGCACGGCATCGTCGAGCAGAGCGGGGGTCACGTGACGGTCGAGAGCACCGTCGGCGTCGGGACGACGTTTCGCGTCTATCTGCCTCACGACAAGCAGCTCTCGCAGACCGCGGCCCCGCCGTCGGCCCCGTCGTCGACCAAGAGCGGCAGCGAGACGATCCTCCTCGTCGAGGACGAAGAGCAGGTGCGGACGCTCGTTCGGACGATCCTCCGGCGTCACGGCTACACCGTCCTCGACGCACAGAACGGCGGCGAAGCCCTGCTGGCCGCCGAGCAGCACCCGGGGCCGATCCACTTGCTCCTCACCGACGTCGTGATGCCCCGAATGAACGGTCGGCAGCTCGCCGATCGGCTGGCGGCGACGCGCCCCGCGATGAAGGTGCTCTACATGTCCGGGTACGTCGACGACGAGACCGTGCGCATCGGCGTGCGCGAGGCCGGCTTCGCGTTCCTCCGCAAGCCGCTGACGCCCCAGGCGATAGCGCTCGGTGTGCGCGAAGTGCTCGGGCCGGTCACCAAGTAGGGAACCGATTGAGCGCCCGCGCATGTGGCGCCTTAACTCCGGCGCGGCGCGTGCCGTTCCACTGGGTGAGCGCGCGCGTGCGCGACCAGGAGCCGCGATGAACCTCTCGATCGACCACGATTTGACGCACCGACTGCCGGCTACGACCGACGAGATCGCCCCGCCTCGCGTGCTCATCGTCGACGACGAACGCGCGATCCTTCGGGCGTACGGGCGCGTCATGGAGAGTCGCGGGTGCCGCGTCGAGACGGCGTCGGGGGGCGAGGAAGGGCTGGCCATCCTGCGTCGCCTCGACATCGACGTCATCGTCAGCGACCTGACGATGCCGGGCATGTCCGGCATCGACTTCTTGCGCGCGGCCCGCGAGCACGATCCGGACGTCCCGGTGATCCTCATGACCGGCTGCCCGTCGACGGACTCGGCCGTCAGCGCCATGGAGTACGGCGCGTTGCGGTACCTCATGAAGCCCGTCGCGCGCGACGCGCTCGAGCGCGCACTGACCGATGCGATCCATTTCCGGCACGCGGCGAAGCTGCGTAAGCAGGCGGAGGCGATCTTCGGCGACTACGGCAAGCAGCTCGTCGAGCGCGCCGATCTCGGCAAGGCGCTGGGGCGAGCGCTCGATGGGCTCTACATGGCCTACCAGCCGATCGTGTCCTGGTCGCAGCGGCGAGTCTTCGGCTACGAAGCGCTGGTGCGCTCGGCCGAGGCCGCATTGCCGCATCCGGGCGCGCTGTTCGATGCGGCGGAGCGGCTCGACCGCGTCGAGGTCGTCGGGCAAGCGATCCGCAGGCTCGCCCCCGTGCCGCTCGACCGCGCGCCGGACGATGCCCTCCTCTTCGTCAACTTGCACACGCGTGACCTCATGGACGACGATCTCTTCGCGCCCGATGCGCCGCTGTCGAAGGTCGCTGGACGCGTGGTGCTCGAGATCACCGAGCGCGCTTCGCTTCACCACGTCGACGACATTCACGCGCGCGTCGCGCGGCTCCGCGCCATGGGATTTCGCATCGCCATCGACGACATCGGCGCCGGGTACGCAGGCCTCACGAGCTTCGCGTTGCTCGAGCCGGACGTCGTGAAGATCGACATGGCGCTCGTCCGCGACGTCGACAAGAAAGCGACGAAGGCAAAGCTCATCGCTTCGCTCGGTGGCCTCTGCCGGGACCTCAACATCATCCTGGTCGCTGAAGGCGTCGAGACCGTCGCCGAGCGCGATGCGCTCCTCGCGATCGGATGCGATTACTTCCAGGGTTACCTGTTCGGTCGTCCGTTGGCGCCGTTCGGCACCGTCACCTGGTAGCGATCAGAGCCACGTCACCATCTTCGCTGCGAGCAAGATCTGCAACGCGCGCAGGGCGTCGTTCGCCGTCGTCGCGCCCGAGTGCGTCGTCAGCGACAGCACCTCGCGGAGAGGCCGAGGCTCGGACGTCACGTCGATGAGGCGCGCGACGAGCGGGGGCCACGCGATCGCGCGGAGGCGCGGGCGCGCGCTCGACGCCGTCGAGGGGCCGACGGTGCGATCGATCTGCGAGCGGAAGATCTCGAGCGGCACGTCGTTCGGCTGCGCCGTCTCGAGCCCTGCGATCATCAGCCCAGGCACTTCGAGGTCGAGTGGAAACTCGACGTTCTGTGACGGCTGTCCGAAGTAGAGCGATACTTTTCCCTGCTTCCAGCCGAAGAGATCGTTCAACCGATCGCGCCCTTGATCGCGGATGGCGCGGAACACGTCGACCGCTTGCACGAGGCCGAGCGCGATGAGCGTGTCGCCCATGCGGCCGCCGTAGCGCGGGAGGACGGCGAGCGCGAAGTCGAGCTCGTCGCGCGAGATCATCCGGCGTCGCACGAGGTACTCGCCGAGGAGCTCGCTCGCGTTGTTCGACGCGACGTGGTGGAGCCTGCCGCCTTTGAAGTAGAGCTCCTTGCGTCCGCTCTCGGCGCGCGGATCGAGCGTCCCTTCGGCGAACAGCACGCCGTCGTCGTCGCGCTCGAGCACCCGGAGGAGCACCGCGAGCAGCGCGTGGGTCGACACGTCGTCGATGAAGTCGGGCGCGCCGACGCCGGGGAGCTGGTTGGTCGTGATCGTGCGCGCGGGGAGGAAGCGCCCGAGCTCCTCGATGTCTTCGATGGGTGCGAGGCCGCGTCCCATGTAGTCGACCTGATCGCCCCGGCCGATCTGTCCGGTGGCGAGCGATTCGACGAGGCGCGCGAACGGCCACGGTCCGAAGCGAACGCCGGCTTGGGTCACGACGTTCGACGGGATCTGCGTGTACTCGCCGGTGGGGCGCGAGAACTCGTCGTTCGAGTCGGGAGCTGTTTCGACCGGCGCCGCCGCGCGGATCGCCTTCGCGCTGTCGCGCACCGCCGTCATCGATTCGGCGGACGGCGCTGCTTGTACCCAACGCACGCGCGCCCCGAGCTCGACCCGCGCGGCTTGCGGATCGCGATCGAACGGCTCGAGCGCCTTCGCGAACATCGCCGCCGTCTGGAAGCGCGCGCCGGGATCGCGCGAGAGCGCCCCCTCGAGCACCTCGAAAAGCCCCGGCGGGAAGCGCCCGCGCGCGTCGCGGAGCGCGTCGATCTTGCAGTCGCGAATGGCGAGGAGCACGGCGAGCTGCCCGCTGCCGCCGAAGAGCGGCCGGCCGAGGATCATCTCGGAGAGCACGACCGCGGCGCTGAAGAGATCCGCGCGGTGATCGAACGGCTCGCCCGCGACCTGCTCGGGTGCGAGGTACGCGAACTTTCCTTTGAGCATCGCGCTCGCGGCGTTGCGGAGCGTCGCGCGGCTGGTCGACCGCGCGATCCCGAAGTCGCCGAGCTTCACGCGCCCGTCGTTCGACAGGTAGAGGTTCGAGGGCGTGACGTCGCGGTGGATGATGCCGAGCGGCATCCCGTTCGCGTCTTTCGCGCCGTGCACGCTGTCGAGCGCGCGTAGGACCTCGCGCGCGACGAACACGGCGGCGGGGATCGACATGAGCTCGCCCTCTTGTCCGATTCGACGGAGGAGGCGATAGCAATCGACACCCTCGACGTACTCCATCGCCAGGTACGGCTCGCCGTCGTCGGCCGCGCCCGAGCCGAAGACCTTCACGACGTTGTCGTGGTGCACGGCCTGATGGAGCGCCGCCTCGCGCTCGAACATCGTGCGGCCTTCGGGATCGGTGACGAAGTGCGGGAGCAAGCGTTTGACGATGAGGCGTTGCGGCCGCACCTTCGGATCGACGGGGTGCGCGAGATAGACCTCGGCCGTGCCGCCGACCGCGAGTCGCGCGTCGAGCCAGTACGGGCCAAACTGCATGGGCCCGCCGCTGAGTGGGCGTGGAATGCCACGCCGCGGAGGTTGCTCGCCTGCCATCATCGTGAAGTGTATCTATGCGCGACGAAAGAAACACGAAATGAGACGCGTCTTTTTCCCTGCTCCACCTCGCAAATCCATCGCCCTCTCGCTTCCGTTCGCGCTCGCGCTCGGGCTCGTCATCGCGTCCGCGCTCGTCGCGTGCAACGGATGTCGCTCGAGCCAAACGCCGACGGTGACCTCCGCGTCCGCGGAAGCCGGCGCCGCCGATCCCGGGCCGCCGACGCTCCGTCTGTATTTGCTGACCGACGTCGCGGGCGTGTTCGAGCCGTGCGGTTGCACGAAGGACCAGCTCGGCGGCGTCGATCACGTCGCTGCGTGGATCCAGAACGAGAAGGCCAAAGCGCCGCAGAGCGCGCTCGTCGCCGCGGGGCCGCTCTTCTTCATGGAGGCGGCGCTCAAGCCGGAGCGCGCGGAGCAAGATCAGACGAAGGCCGAGACGATCGCGCGGGCGCTGAAGGTGCTCGGGCTCGTCGCGTTTGCGCCCGGCGACAACGATTGGGCCGCGGGCCAAGCGCGACTCGGCGAGCTCGCGCACGCGAGCGGCGGCGTCGCGCTCTACGGTGGAAGCGGCGCGAACGGCGTGACGGTGCGCGAGATCAACGGTGTGAAGATTGGGTTCATCGGCGTCGGCGCGCAGGCCGCGGCTGCTCCCGCCGGCGATGGTGGAGCGCGCGCCGTCTCGAGCGTCGAGCGCCCGAAGCCTGCGGACGCGGTGCGCGCAGGGATCGAGGCGGCGAAGAAGGAGGGCGCGAAGGTCTTCGTCGTCCTCGCGGCGGTCGGTCGCGGCGAGGCGAAACGGATCGCCGACGTCGCTCCCGAGCTCACCGCGATCATCGTCGGCTCGCAGTCGCAGAGCGGCGAGGCCAACACCGTCGCGCCGCCCGCCGAGCGCATCGGCAACGTGATCATCGCCGAGGCCGCGAACCACATGCAGAGCGTCGCGGTGCTGGATCTCTTCGTGCGCGACGGCTCGTTCTCGTTCGCCGACGCCAGCGGTCTCGAGCAGGCGCGCAAGCGCGAGGAGCTCACGCGACGTCTCGACGATCTTCGCGTCAAGATCGCCAACTGGGAGCGCGACGGAAAGGTGAGCCGCGCCGATCTCGACGCGCGACGCGCCGACATGACGCGCCTCGAACGCGAACGCGACGCGCTCGACACGCGCCCACCGCCGACGACCGGGAGCTTCTTCCGCTACGCCGTGAAAGAGATCCGCGACGCGCTGGGCAAGGACACCGCGGTCACCGCCGAGATGCTCGCGTATTACAAGAAGGTGAACGACCGGAACAAGATCCTCTTCGCGGATCGCGCGCCGCGGCCCCACGTCGGCGACCAGGCGACGTACATCGGCATCGGCGCGTGTGCGGTCTGCCACGCCGACGCGAAAAAATTCTGGGAGACGACGAAGCACGCGCACGCGTACGAGACGCTGTCGTCGCAGTTCAAGGAGTTCAATCTCGACTGTGTCAGCTGCCACGTCACCGGCTACGAGGTCCCGGGCGGAAGCACCGTCACCCACGTCGACAAGCTCAAGGACGTGCAGTGCGAGGTCTGCCACGGGCCCGGGTCGAAGCACGCGCTCGACCCGTCCGACAAAAAGCTGATCGTCTCGCGCCCGAAGGCGGACCTCTGCCTGGCGTGTCATCATCCTCCGCACGTCGAGCAGTTCGATGCGCAGCAAAAAATGACGGAAATCCTCGGGCCTGGCCACGGTCGATCGAAATGACGATCTCTACCGTCTGATCGCCGGGGAAATAGGCCTCGTAAGTTGCGGAGCCCCCCCTCGCGGGGGTATGTGATCGACGTGAGTCTTCCGAAGCCGCCGAACGGTCCGACACCCTCCGACAAAGGGACGGGCGATCGCGCGAAGCCGACGCGCCGCGAGGTGCTGACGCGCATCGGCGCCACGACGGGTGTGCTCGCGGGCTCGGCGGTGCTCGGTCGCGCGGTCTGGGACAAAGGCGGCTTCGGCGTGGCCGAGTCGACGCAAGACCGACAGGTCCGCGACTACCGATCGAAGGATCCGAACCGCGATTTCGCCGAGCTCGCAATCGCGAAGAGCAAAGAAGGCGAGCCGCCTGCCACCGCCGAGGCGCTCGTGAAGCGCGCGGTCGAAGCGATGGGCGGCATGAAGAAGTTCGTCAGCCGCGGCGACATCGTCGTCATCAAGCCGAACATCGGGTGGGACCGCATGCCGGTCCACGCGGCGAACACGAACCCGGACGTCGTTGCGGCCGTCATCAAGCTGGCGTTCGACGCCGGCGCGAAGAAGGTCGTCGTCGCCGACGGCTCGTGCAACGATCCGAACCGCTGCTTCCAGCGCTCGGGGATCTGGCGCGCGGCGTACGCCGTCGGCGCAGAGGTCGTCTTGCCGGCCGAGCATCGCTTTCGAACGACGCGCATGAAGGGCGAGGTCCTCGACGAGTGGCCTATCTTCACGACGCTCGTCGACGCCGACAAAGTCATCAACGTCCCCGTCGCGAAGCACCACAACTTGGCGAAGTACACCGCCGCGATGAAGAACTGGTACGGCGTCCTCGGCGGACGTCGCAATCGCCTTCATCAGAACATCGACGTGTCGATCGCCGACCTCGCGACGTTCATGCGCCCGTCGCTCGTCATCGTCGACGCGATGCGCGTCCTGATGCGAAACGGTCCGCAAGGCGGAAACATCGACGACGCGCGCGACATGAACCAGGTCTTCGCGACGGTCGATCAGGTCGCGGCCGATGCGTACGGCTGCACGCTCATCGGGCAGCACCGCGACAACCTCCCGTACTTGAAGATGGGGCACGAGCGCGGCCTCGGAACGATGTACTGGGAGAACCTCCGCGTGAAGGAGGTGTGATGAGCACCACGCCGCACCCGCACGCGGGAGTGAAGCTCGATCACGAGGGGATCGCGCACACGCACGACGAGCTCCACGCGCACGTCGAGCCGATTCCGTGGAAGACGGGGCGCGTCGGCGCGGTGCCGGCGATCGATGAGACGTCGACGCTGACCTTGACCGTCCCCGCGACCGCGACCGCGACCGCGACCGCGACAGCGATTTCGACCCCGACCGCGACCGCGACCAAAGATGCAGCGCAGATGAAGGCCCGCGCCGCTGCGCGCATGGCCTCTCTCGCCGACGAGCTCGGGCTCGACGTCGCCAACGCGAGCGCCGCAGTCTCGTCCGCCGCCGTCCTCCCCGCGCGTCCGAAGAAGATCGACCCCAAGCTCCCCGGCAGCGGCATCCCCGCGCGTCGCAGCATCGTCGCGATCAAATGGGCGCGCCGCTTCGCCCAGGTCTTCTTCTTCGCGCTCTTCATGTACTTCCTCTTCCAGACGGGATTCCGCGGCAGCTTCGCCGCGAAGGCGGAGACCGCGGTCCGCCTCCCGCTCCCGGTCGAAGCGTTCCTCCTCGCCGATCCGTTCGTCTCGGCGATGACGATCCTCTCGACGCACACTGTCTACCGCGGCCTCCTCTGGAGCGTCGGGCTCCTCGCGGTCACGCTCCTCTTCGGTCGCGTCTTCTGCGGATGGATCTGCCCGTTCGGAACGCTCCACCACTTCTTCGGATGGATCCTCCCGAGCAAACGCGGTCGCGGTGGTCCGCGCGTCGAGGCGAACAAGACGCACACGTACCAGCGCGTGAAGTACTACCTGATGTACGCGTTCCTTCTCGCTGCGGTCGGCGGGAGCGCGATCGGCGGGATGTTCGATCCGATCTGCATCGCCGTGCGATCGATCGGCCTCGGCGTGATCCCGGCGGCGCAGTACCTCTCGCACCGCGGCCTCGGCGCGGCGCAAGACGTCCACTCGCGCAGCATCCAGACCGCCGCGGATCACACGCAGGATTTCCTCGCGCAGACCGTCTGGCAGTCGAAGCAGTTTTACTTCCACCAGACGTGGCTCATCGTCTTCTTGCTCGTCGCGGTCCTCTTCGCGAACCGCTTCATCCCGCGCTTCTGGTGCCGCGTCCTCTGTCCGCTCGGATCGTTTCTCGGCGTCTTCGCGCGCTTCGCGATCGTCGGGATGGAGAAGGATCACGCGAAGTGCACAGATTGCAATCTGTGCCTCGTCCACTGCCAGGGCGCCGACAGCCCGCAGGGCGGCGTGAAGTGGCGCCAAGACGAGTGCCACATGTGCATGAACTGCGAGACGGCGTGCCCCGAGGACGTCATCAAGTTCAAGTTCTTCCCGAACCGCGCGAGCGCGACGACCACGCCCGACACGCAACGCCGCACCTCGCTCGCGGCGATCGGCGCGGGCGCGTTGTTTCTGCCGGCCGCGCGCGTCGCCGACTCGCTCGACGTCAACTACCACTCCAAAGTCATTCGTCCGCCGGGCGCCGTCGAAGAGCGCGCGTTCCTCGAGCGCTGCATTCGCTGCGCCGAGTGCATGAAGGTGTGCCCGAACAACGCGCTCCATCCCGCGTTCTTGGAGAGCGGCGTCGAAGGGATCTGGACGCCGATCCTGATCGCGCGCATCGGCTACTGCGAGCACTCGTGCGTGCTTTGCGGTCAAGTGTGTCCGACGGGCGCGATTCAGAAGATCACCGAGAAGGAAAAGATGGGCATCGGCATCGCGCCGATCAAGATCGGCACCGCGTTCTACGATCAGGGACGCTGCCTGCCGTGGGCGATGCAGACGCCGTGCATCGTGTGTGAAGAGTTCTGCCCGACCTCGCCGAAGGCGATCTGGGTCGAAGAGGTCGAGGCGCCCGTGCGCGAGCCGAAGGCCGGACCGAACGGCGAGTCGCCGGCGATGACGACGGTGAAGCTCCAGCGGCCGCACGTCGATCCGTCGCTCTGCATCGGATGCGGCGCGTGCGAGAAGGTCTGCCCGGTTCAGGATCAGCCCGCGGTCTACATCACGAGCGTCGGCGAGACGCGCTCGAAGACGAACGTCATCCTGCTCGAGAACACGAACTACAACCAGAGCACGTGACCGCGCCGAAATGCGCGCTCTGGTCGCTGCATCCGCGCGCGAGCTGCTAAGCTCTCGCGGGTGAACGACCGATTTCTGCGCGCCTGCAGGCGCGAGCCCGTCGACTGCACCCCCGTCTGGTTCATGCGCCAAGCCGGGCGCTACATGCCCGAGTACCGCGCGCTTCGGACGAAGCACACGCTCATCGAGATCTGCAAGAACGCCGACCTCGCGACGGAGGTGACGCTGCAGCCGCTGCGCCTCGGCGTCGACGCGGCGATCCTCTTCGCGGACATCTTGCTGCCGCTCGAGCCGATGGGCGCGTCGTTCGAGTTCGCGAAAGGGGAGGGACCGGTCATCCACGAGCCGATCTCCACGCGCGCGCAGATCGACAAGCTTCGCGTGATCGATCCGGACGACGGCCTCGGTTACGTGCTGAACGCGATCCGCAGCATCAAGAAAGCGATCGCCGGCACGCCGCGCCCCGTTCCGCTGATCGGCTTCGCCGGCGCGCCGTTCACGCTCGCGAGCTACCTCATCGAAGGGGGCAAGAGCGCGCACTTCGCGAAGACCAAGCGCCTCATGTACTCCGAGCCCGAGGCGTGGCACGCGCTGATGGCGAAGCTCGCCGAGGTGGTTCGCAAGTATTTGCGCGCGCAGATCGAAGCGGGCGCGGATTGCGTGCAGCTCTTCGATTCGTGGGTTGGGCAGCTGTCGCCGGACGACTACGGCGAGTACGTGCAGCCGCACGTGACGAAGATTCTCTCCGACGTGATGACGGCGGGCGTGCCGGTCATTCACTTCGGCACGGGGACGCAGTCGCTCCTTCCGCGGATGCGCGACGCGGGCGGTCACGTCATCGGTCTCGATTGGAAGACGCCGATCGTCGAGGGATGGGCGGCGGTCGGTCACGATCGCGCGGTGCAAGGGAACCTCGATCCGACGGTGCTCTTCGCGCCGGTCGCGGTCGCCGAGAGCCACGCACAGCGCGTGCTCGATGCGGCGGGCGGGCGCGCGGGGCACATCTTCAACCTCGGCCACGGCATCTTGCCGGAGACGCCGGTCGAGACCGTGCAGGCCGTGATCGAGTACGTCCACAAGGCCTCTGCCACGGGAGCGTGAGATGACGCCGGCGGTTTTGCTCGTCGCTCACGGGACGGTCGACACGCTCGACGATCTCCCCGAATTTCTCGCCAACGTTCGCCGTGGGCACGCCGCGCCTCCCGAGCTCCTCGCCGAGGTGCGGCGCCGCTACCAAGCGATCGGCGGGATCTCGCCGCTCAACCAGATCAACCGCGAGGTCGCGGCGAAGCTCCAGGATCTCCTTGGCGTCCCGGTGCGAATGTCGAACCGACTCGCGCGTCCGTACGCGCGCGACGTGCTCGAGAACCTCGTCGTCGACGGCGCGACGCGCGTCGTGGTCATCCCGCTCGCGCAGCACTCGGCGCACGTCTACGCGGACTACGTGAAGGCGTTCGCGGCCGAGGTCGCGCCCGACGTCGCGTTCACCTACGCGCCGAGCTGGGGACAAGATCCCGCGCTCCTCGATGCGTACGCGCGCCGCGTGCGCGCTGCGCTCGCAAAGGTCCCCGCGTCGACGACGACGGTCGTGCTGACGGCGCACAGCCTGCCGGTGTCGGTCGTGCGCGCCGGTGATCCTTACGAGAAAGAAGTGATCGAGAGCGCGGCGAAGATCACCGGACGGCTCGACGGGGCGCGGACGATGGTCGCGTTCCAGAGCCAAGGGATGAGCACACCCGGCGGTCGCCCGGTCGAGTGGCTCGGGCCGGATCTCCCGACGACGTTCGATGTGATCGCCGCGCGAGGCGACACGCACGTCGTCATCGCGGCGATCGGCTTCCTCGCCGACCACGTCGAGGTCCTCTACGATCTCGACATCGAAGCGAAGGAGCAAGCGCGCGCGCGCGGACTCACGCTGTCTCGCACCGAGTCGCTCAACGACGACGATGACTTCGTCGCCGTCCTCGCAGGCGTCGCGCGGCCACTCCTCGAGCTCCCGTGATCCGCAACTCATGAGCGCGCGACGCATCGTCATCGTCGGCGGGGGAATCACGGGCCTCGCGACGGCGCACGCGCTCGTCACGGGGCCTCGCGCGACGGAGCTCGACGTCGTCGTGCTCGAGGCGGGCGCGGCGCCGGGTGGAAACATCCGCACGATGAAGCGCGACGGTTACACGATCGACGGCGGTCCCGATTCGTGGGTCGCGAGCAAGCCGCAGGCGACGGCGCTGGCGACGGCGGTCGGCCTCGGCGACGACCTGATGCCGACGGTCGAGGCGACGCGGCGCGTGTACGTTGCGTGGAAAGGTGGCCTCCACCCGCTGCCCGAAGGGCTCGTCCTCGCGGTGCCGACGCAAGTGATGCCGATGCTGAAGACGCCGCTCTTCTCGTGGGCCGCGAAGCTGCGAATGGGGCTCGAGATCATGGTGCCCCGGCGAAAATCGCGCGACGACGAGTCGATCGGCGAGTTCGTGACGCGCCGCCTCGGGACCGAGATGACCGAGCGTCTCGCGGCGCCGCTCCTCGGCGGCATCTTCGCGGGCGACGCGACGAAGATTTCGATTCGCGCGACGTTCCCGCAGTTCGTCGAGATGGAGGAGAAGCACGGCTCGCTCATCCTCGCGATGCGCGCGGCCAAGCGCGCGAACGGCGCGCCCAAAGGCAAAGGGCCGCCGAGCGCGTTCACTTCGCTCCGCGGCGGCATGGGCTCGCTCGTCGACGCGGTCGTTCGCGCCATCGGCGCCGCGCGCGTGCGCACGAGCACGTGCGTCACTTCGATCGCAAAGCTCGACGCCGGCGATGCGCGCGGTCGCTTCCGCATCGACGTGAAGGGCGGCGACTCGCTCTACGCCGACGACGTCGTCCTCGCGACGCCCGCGCACGCCGCCGGCGTCGCGCTCGGTGCGCTCGACGCGGATCTCGCGCGTGACCTCGACGGCATCCCGTACGCATCGACGGCGACGGTGTTCCTCGCGTACCGGCGCGCCGACGTGAAGCACCCACTCGACGGCGTCGGCTTCCTCGTCCCGAGGCCGCTCGGCCGGCCGATCCTCGCGGCGACGTGGGTCTCGAGCAAGTGGGAGTCGCGCGCGCCCGAGGGCGGCGTCCTCATGCGCGCCTTCTTCGGAGGTCACTGGGGCGAAGAGCTGCTGTCGCAGAGCGACGACCAGCTCGTCGAGCTCGCGCGCAAAGAGCTCGGCGACCTGATGAAGCTCGATGCCACGCCGCTCTTCTCGCAAGTCTTCCGTTTCGTTCGCGCGAGCCCGCAGCCCGTCGTCGGTCACCTCGCGAAGATCGCGCGCATGAAGACGACGCTCGCGCGGTATCCGGGCCTCTACATCGCCGGCAGCGGCTTCGACGGCGTCGGTGTCCCGGATTGCGTGCGTCAGGCGAACGAGATCGCCGCGACGATCGTCGCCTCGACCTAAAACTCCGCGGGGTCGGTGTACGTGCCGAGCACGCCGCGGAGCACGTCGCAGATCTCCTGCTGCGTGCAATAGGCCTTCGCGGCGTCGATGATGGACGGCATGAGGTTCGTCGCGCCGGCTGCGGCCGCGCGGACCGATTCGAGCGCGGCGGTCGCCTTGGCGGCGTCGCGCGACGCCTTCGTCTTGCGAAGATTCTCGACCTGCGTGCGCTGAACTTCGTCGTCGATGCGAAGGAGCGGGATCGCCGCCTCCTTGCCGATTTCGTACTTGTTCACGCCGACCATCACGCGCTCGCCCGCCTCGAGCTGGCGCTGAAACTTGTACGCGCTCGCCGCGATTTCGCGCTGCGGATACCCCTTCTCGATCGCGCACACCATTCCGCCCATCTCGTCGATGCGACGGATGTACGTCATCGCTTCTTCTTCGAGCCGCCGCGTCATGTCCTCGACGAACCACGCGCCGCCGAGCGGATCGATCGTCGAGGCGACGCCGCTCTCTTCCGCGATGATCTGCTGCGTGCGGAGCGCGATCATCACGCTCTCTTCCGTCGGCAGCGCGTACGTCTCGTCGAGCGAGTTCGTGTGGAGCGACTGCGTCCCGCCGAGCACCGCCGCGAGCGCCTGGAGCGCCACGCGAACCACGTTGTTGTACGGCTGCTGCGCCGTGAGCGACACGCCCGCCGTCTGCGCGTGTGTGCGGAGCTTCATCGACTCGGCCTTCTTCGCGCCGAACCGATCCTTCATGAGCGTTGCCCAAAGTCGGCGCGCCGCGCGGAGCTTGCAGATCTCTTCGAAGAAGTCGTTGTGCACGTCGAAGAAGAAGCTGAGCCTCGGCGCGAAGTCGTCGACGTCGAGGCCGCGCTCGATGCACGATTCGACGTACCCGATGCCGTCGGCGATCGTGAACGCGAGCTCTTGCCCGGCCGTGCTCCCCGCCTCGCGAATGTGATAGCCGCTGATCGAAACGGTGTTCCATCGCGGAACTTCCTTCGAGCAGTACTCGATCATGTCGGTGACGATTCGCATCGCCGGCCGCGGCGGGACGAGCCACGCGTGCTGCGCGATGAACTCCTTGAGGCAGTCGTTCTGCACCGTCCCGCCGATCTTCGACCGCGGGATCCCGCGCACGTC
>JAYVXB010000505.1:0-4714 GCA_043785585.1 Deltaproteobacteria bacterium
AGGCGCCTTGGCCAAGGCGCGTCCCGTCGTGGCGGACTCGCGCGCGGCGCTTGGGCGGCGTGAAGATGATGGCACGCGGGTTGATGGCCGACGTGTAGCGCGCGACGAGGGACGACGAGTTCGCCGTCAACGCGAAGGCGGGATTGCCGTCGTGGCCGTTCAGGGCGTTGCCCGGCTTGAAGTCGAGGCCGACGAGCACCTGCAGATCGACGAGGCTCCGAATGACCGGCGGCGATCCGGGGTGCTCGCAGAACGCCTTCGCGACCGGATCGCCCAGGTTGCGGGCGCAGAGGATCGCGAGCTGCGCGGCGCCCGTCGGCAGGCGCGGGCGCGTCGCCGCCCCCGATGCGTGCCGGCCACTCAGGGGTAGTGTAGCGTTAGCCGGAGGGGATTGCCATGAAGCGCCGGAGAAGAGCCAACAAGGGAGCGCTCGCGACGATCGCAGGCTCCGCGCTCTACGCCGCGAGCTGCGGCGGCGGGCTGGAGATCTCGCCGGTCGGCAACGTGGTGACGGTCGATGCGTCCGTGCGCGACGCCGGTGATGTGGCCGACGGTGCGGATGGCGCTTCGGAGGGCGCGGTCGATGCCGCGGTCGACGCCCCGGACGACCAACGCGGACCCGAGGCGGGAGCCTCCTTCGCGCTGTTCATCCTGTCACCCGCGTACGTGCCGGGCCTGCGCCTCGCTGCGCTGAACCTCGCGACGAGGGAGGAGCACGACGTCCCCATCCCCGGCCAGTACGCGACGCCGTTCGCGCATGGCGACGCGCCCTATCTGCTCGAACCCGACACCGTCGCGAGGCTCGACGCGCGCGAGCCTTGGAAAATCGTCTCTTCGTGGGACGTCCACCTGGATGATCAAACGGACGGCGGGCCGGCGGCGTCGGCCCCCATCGCCGTCGTTTCCGTGGGAACGAAGGCCTACGTCCCGCGCGTCGCCCGCAACAAGATCGCGATTCTCGACGTCTCGAAAACCGTCGACGGAGGCGTGCCGATCGGAACGATCGACCTCTCGGCGTTCGTCCAGCCGAGCGACACCGATGGCACGGTCGAGCCGACGGCGGCGTTCTACGTCGAGGCGCGGCACCTGCTGTACGTGCTCCTCGCGAGCGTCGACCGTACTCAGTATGATTCATCCTTCGACGCGCTTTGCGTCGACGCGACGCCGCTTCTCGTCGCGATCGACACGCAGCTCGATCGGGTCGTGCCCATTCCCGGTGCGAGCGGTCCCGAAGGCAGCTTTCGCCTCGCCGGGTACAATCCCACGACGGGAGCCCAATTCTACAGCCGCGCGCAGGCGCGCGGCTCGTCCGTCTATGACGGCGCGAGCGATCGGCTTCTCGTCCTTCACCAGGGCTGCCACGACCGCCTCGCCGACGGCGGCGTCGGGGCGGCTAGACGACGCGGCATCGAGCAGCTCGCGTTCGGCGCGAACGGGCGGATCACGGCGACGACGCTGCTCGACCTCTCGGCGAAGGAGCGGGCTCCCTCGGACTGGGCGTATTTCGGGCCGCACCAGGCGCTCCTTTCGAATGGCCCGGTCCTGCGATGGGACCCCACGCAATCGACGACGGGCGCGCTCTTCGCTGGCACCGGAGGGCAGCTCGGCTTCATCGCGAACCCAGGCGACGGTACCGCAGTTCTGCTCGAGTACCACCTCCCCGACGGTTTGGGGTCTCTCTCCGTCAGCCGGGCGCAGCTCGCCGACGGGGGCATCGACTGGCTCTACGGGTCCGACTTGGGCGGGATTCCCGGGGGCGGGATCTCCGTGTGGACGTCGCCTCCGTGAAGCACGGGAGGCCGTCGTCGACTTCCACGCCTCTCAACACTGCGCGACGTTCAGCGCCGTTCGAACCGGACGCCGCGCACCCGGTCGGCATCGATGAAGAGCGCCTTTACGGCGCCGCGCGCATTGCGCTCGAAACGCACGCCGAAACCGCCGAAGACGAACACGTCTGCTCGAATGGGTGAGAGCGGCGTGTGATCGAACGCGCGGCCGCGAAGTGCGAACCACAGCTTGCCGTCCCGCACCGCGAGCTCTAGTTCGTGCGGCAGCTCCGCGCTCTCGTAGCGGCCGGCGAATTCGGCGAGCTTCGCGGGTGGGAGGCTCGTCACGGGCTGAAAGCGCGTGAATGTCACCTTGGGCCCGTCGTCGCTGGGCGTCTTCACGAGGCGAAGAGGCGCCTTGCCCTGCGCCTCGGGGATCGGCCAAAACCGGCCAAGCATGATCGTCTGAAAACCGGCCAACGGGGCTGAGGAGCGAGACGTTGACGCGGGCGCGCGGGCAGAGGCCCAACCGCCGGGATGGGCAACGTCTTGAGCGACGCGAAAAAGCAACAGGTTCTGGCGCTTGGGCGGCTTGGTTGGCCGCTGCGGCGCATCGAGGCGGAGACGGGCGTGCGTCGCGAGACGTCGAGCGCGTATCTGCGCGCGGCCGGGATCGCCGTGCGGCCGCCGCGTGGGTGGGGGCACGCAAAACCGGCCAAAGAGGTGATCCCCGACTCCGGCGAGGATCCAAAACCGGCCAAAGAGGTGATCCCCGACTCCGGCTGGCCGCGGGTGTCGCGATCGCCGACGGCCAGCGCGTGCGAGGTGCACCGCGACATCATCGAGGAGGCGCTCGCGCGCGGCCGCAACGCGAAGGCGATCTACCAGGACCTGGTGGTCGGCCACGGCTTCTCGGCGCGCTATTCGAGCGTGCTGCGCTACGTGCGGAACCTGCGCGGCACGCGCGTGCTCGAAGCGCACCCGGTGATCGAGACGGCGCCCGGCGAGGAAGCGCAGGTCGACTACGGCGAGGGTCCGATGGTGCGCGATGCGTCGACGGGCAAGTACCGCCGCACGCGCCTCTTCGTGATGACACTCGGCTGCAGTCGCAAGTCGGTGCGACTGCTGACGTGGCGGTCGAGCGCGAAGACGTGGTGCGAGCTGCACGAGCTCGCGTATCGCCGGCTCGGGGGCGCGCCGCGCATCGTCGTCCTCGACAACCTGAAGGAGGGCGTGCTCGCGCCCGACGTCTACGATCCGGCCGTAAACCCGCTGTATCGCGACATGCTCACGCACTACGGCGTGGTCGCGCTGCCGTGCCGCGTGCGCCACCCCGATCGCAAAGGGAAGGTCGAGTCGGGGATCGGGCACACGCAACGCACTGCGCTCAAGGGGCTGCGCTTCGAGAGCCTCGACGGGGCGCAGCAGCACCTCGATCACTGGGACACGCGCTGGGCGGACACGCGCATCCACGGCACGACGAAGCGGCAGGTCGCAGCGATGTTTGCCGAGGAGAAGCCGCACCTGCTGCCGCTGCCCATCGAACCGTTTCGCTACTACCGATACGGCATGCGCACCGTGCACCTCGACGGCCACGTCGAGGTCGACGGCGCGTACTACTCGGCGCCGCCGGGCACCATCGGCCACGTGCTCTCCGTGCAGTGGGACGAGCGCCGCGTGCGGATGCTCAGCACGGCGACCGGCGAGCTGCTCCGCGAGCACGTGCCGCAGATGCGCGGACGTCACCGCACGCATGAGGCGGACAAGCCGAAGAAGACGCCGGCGACGACCCAGCAGCTGCTCGCCCGAGCGCGTGGCGCGGGCAAGAGCACCGGCGCCGTCGCGGCGGAGATCCATCGGCGGGACGGCGAGGTCGGGGTGCGCCGCGTCGTGGGCCTGCTCGGGCTGGTGAAGAAGCACGGTCACTTCGCCGTCGACGACGCGTGCGCGATGGCGCTCGGTGTCGGCGTGCCGACGTACCGATTCGTCCGCCAGTACGTGGACCGGAAGACCGCTCCGCGCGCGGCGCTGAAACAGATCGACCCGCTCATCCGCGACCTCACCCACTACCGCGATCTGATCGCGAACATCACGAAGGAGCCTGCATGAATCTGATCGAATTGACCCACGCCCTCTTGAAGCTCCGCCTCGGCGGCATGGCGGGCGCGCTCGAATCCAGGCTGCTCCAAGCGCAGGCCGAGTCGCTCGCACCGATCGACATCGTCTCCTCGCTCGTGAACGACGAGCTCCTGCGGCGCGGAGACCGACTCGTCGAGCGACGCGTAAAACAGGCTGGATTCCGCGACGCGGGAAAGACGCTCGACGCCTTCAACTTCGACTTCAACAAAAAGATGGATCGACGCCTGGTCTTCGAGCTCGCGACCGCGCGCTTCGTCGCTCAGCACGAGGACGCGCTCTTCCTCGGGCAACCGGGCACCGGCAAAAGCCACATTGCGCAGGCGATCGGACACGCGGCCATCCAGCAAGGGCATCGCGTCATCTACCGCGAAGCGCACGTGCTCCTGGAGGAGCTCAGCGAGGCCACGCTCGACGGCACGCGGCGGGAGCGGCTCGAGGTCCTCGCCACCGTCCCGCTCCTCATCATCGACGATCTCGGCATGCGCAAGCTCCCGTCGACCGCCGCCGAGGACCTCCTTGAGCTCGTCATGCGCCGTTACGAGCGGACCAGCACGCTGCTCACCTCGAACCGGCCCGTCGACGACTGGGGCAAGCTCCTCGGCGACAACGCCGCCGTCTCCGCCATGCTCGACCGCCTGCTCCACCACGCCCATGTCCTCAAATGCGGACCGAGAAGCTACCGCACTACGCGAGGCGACTTGTCACAGGCGGCCGCTCACGAGTAGAGAATGAACACCTGTCTCGCTCTCCACTCCGTTGGCCGCTTTTGAAGCGATCTCCGTTGGCCGGATTTGAGACGATCCCCGAGG
>JAYVXB010000506.1:0-14597 GCA_043785585.1 Deltaproteobacteria bacterium
TGGGATTTCGAAAGCGACGCCAGCGGTTGGACGGGCGATATCGGTCGCGCGTGCGGTCCGGTGACGGCGACGCGCGCGGGCAAGCCCAACGCCGTGATGTTGGGCGGCGACTACTGGAAGAATTCGTTTTCGGTCGGGCAGTCCGGTCACTGTCGACTCGACAGCACCGGTCGACGCGGAACGACGACGTCTCCGGAGATCACGCTCGGCCCGGCGGATCAGTGGCTGGCGTTCCGCGTCGGTGGCGGCGGTGCGAGCGCGACGGTGTCGCTCCAAGTGAAGACGCAGACGACGTGGGCGAACGCGCCGGGCGTTTCGGTCGAGCATGGTCCCGGCCAGATCGGAATGGCACGCGTCGTCTGGTCGCTCGCGGGCCTCGACGGAAAGACCGTGCGCGTCGTGGTGACCGACGGCGGCTCGGCGCTGGGCTTCCTCGTCGACGACTTCCAGAGCAGCCGCTTCGCGCCGCAGGCTCATCCTCCGGCCGTGTGGGGCATGGCCGATCTGCACGCCCACTTCTTCAATCACATGGGCTTCGGCGGCAAGATGATGGCCGGCACTCCGCACTCGGCGATCGATCGCTACGGCCACAGCGACGGCAGCGCGAGCCAAATGTCGAAGGCGCTCTCCACGCAGCAATGCCACGACGTTCACGGCACCGCACCGAACATTCCCTTCGGCGTCTCGACGAACGACGGCGTCGTCACGCTCTTGCCGGAGGGGGCGCACGACGCATCCGGGTATCCGAATTTTCGCGGCTGGCCGAACTTCCGCGGCACGGTTCACCAGCAGGCGTACGTCGATTGGATCAAGCGCGCGGTGCAAGGCGGTCTGCGACTCGTGCAGGTCGACGTCGGCAACCACGGTCCGCTCGGAAAGCTCGTCGAGGCGATGACCGCGGCGCTCCCGCTCGCCGGCTACACGGCGCCGTTCGCCGGCAATCCGCGCGACGACGCGGCCAACATCGATCTGCAGCTCGCGGCGATGCATTCGTTCGCGAGCCTGCCCGACGTGAGGCCGTGGGCGGAGATCGCGCGTTCGCCGGCGGACGCCAGACGCATCATCACCGCGGGCAAGCTGGCGATGGTGCTCGGCATCGAGGTGGAGGATCTCGGAAATCTGTCCGCGCTGGCGGCGGGATGGACGACGTCGGAGCTCCAGTCCTCCATCGAGAGACTCGGACAGTCGGCGCCGCCGCGCACGCCGCCGCGCGCCCTGACCACCGCGCAGATCAACGCCGCGACGAAGACGTACCTCGATGCGCTCTACGCGAAAGACGTTCGCCACATCATCCCGATCCACACGAGCGACAACGTCTTCGGCGCGGCGGCCGTCTACGACTTTCGCATGGCGGCCGCGAATCGCATGATGACCGGCCACTGGTTCCCCTTGCGCAACGCATGGGCCGACGGAATCCGCGCGCGCTCCGACGTGGGCATCCCGCGCGGCAACCTCACCGGCTTCGCCGACAAGATCGCGCGCCTCTTCTTCAACCAGCAGTACCAAACGATCCTCGACGAGCGGACCGCGCTCCTCCAGACGTACGCGAACGCGCTGCCGGCCGGTCCGCCGTTTGGCTACGCGCACCAGTTCGGCCTGACGGACGTCGGACGAGCGGCGATCCAGATGATGATGCAGATGGGGATCGTGGTCGACATGGACCATATGTCCGACCTTGCGATCGACGAGACGATCGATATCGCGCAGCGCTTCGACTACCCCGTCATCTTTTCGCACACGGGCTTCCGTGACCTGAGCTTCGGTCGCTGGAAGAAGAGCGCGGACCCGGCGAATGCGAGCTCGCTTCCGCGCTACGACACGCCGAACAACGACACGAGTTGGGACGGCAGCGACGCCGTCGACACGCTGCTCGGGACCGACGACGCCGAGCTCCTCGCGAACGAGCGATCGCACAGCGAGGCGCAGGTCATGGCGGTCGCCGCGCTCGGCGGCATGGTCGGCGTCGGCACGGGCGGTGGAGTCGTGCCGGTCACGTACCCGCAGTCGGGCGCGCACACGCCGAACCACTGCGACGGCTCGACCACGACCTTCGCGCAAGGGTGGAGCTACGCCGTCGACAAGATGGGCGGCCGGGGCGTCGCGATCGGGACGGACATCAACGGGCTCAATGGAATGTCGGGGCCGCGCTTCGGTCCGAACGCGTGCGCCGCCGCGTTCTCCGACAAGGTCCGCGGGCCGTTCACCAATCGACAGGTCATGAACCAGCGGAACCCCGTCAAGTACTCGGGCGGCGTGCTCAACTTCACGCAGTCGCGGTTCACCGGTCCTTCGGTCGGCACGCTCGCGGGGATGATGGGCGCGTCGGAGCACGGCCGTCCGTACAGCGATCAAGAAGAGACGGTGTGGCAAGCGATCGCCCTCTTCAGGGCGGGACAAGATCACAACCGGCCCGGGAAGAACTACCTCAACACGCGCGAGAACCGCGCGCACCGGCTCGCGTGGGGTTTCTACCAAGCGACCATCAACGCGATGCGGCCGTCCGGCTGCGACGCCTTCGGCTACCGCAACTGCGATCCGGCGAACCCGTTCGACACCTTCGCCGACGCGCGCGCCGCGTTCGACGTCGCGAAGAGCGCGCGCCAAACGGACTTCGACGATCACGGCGCGTACGAGGACATGGTCCAGCGCATCTGGAACAAGTGGAAGGAGATGGACGCTGGCTCGAACGCGCCGCTCGTCAAGAGCAGCGTCGGCACGGCCGGGGCGGGCTCGGACTGGGACATCAACCTCGACGGCTTCGCGCATTACGGGCTGATGCCCGATTTCATCCAGGACGCGAAGAACAACGGCCTCACCGACGCCGATCTCGCGCCGCTCTTCTCGAGCGCCGAGGACTACATCGAGATGTGGGAGAAGATCGAGCGACGCAAATCGCAGATCCCGTCGCCGCCGCCCTGAGTCCTCCCGAATGGAGAACGGCAGCCCCGGCGCGAATCAGAGCTCGTTGCCGGCCGCGCAGTAGACCGCGTGGAACGTCCCCTTCGCGCTCCCCATGGGGAACGTCACGTCGAGCGTGCCGTCGACGCTCGCTCCCGCGGCGTACGTCGTCAGCGTCACGTTCCCCGCGGTGGCGCGCGACTCCGTCGTCGTCTGTCCGAACGAGTAGTTCACCTCGGCGACGTTCGCCGCCGCGTGCGCCGCTGCAGGCACCGGAGTACCGGTCGTCGTCGTTCCGACGATCAGCTCGAGCACTTGCGTACCTGCCGCGATCCGCGCGCGCCATCCGGAGCCGTGCGAGAGATCGTCGCAGCTCACCGGCCCCGAGAAGAGATAGAGGAAGGGGCCACCCGCGGCCTCGGCGGGGCTGCTCGGTTGGCCGATCCAGTACGCGGCGACGACGGGCTTGATCGTGTCGGTGCCGTACGTGCCCGTGAGCGAAGCGCTGCCGCCGACGCTTCCGCCGTCGCCGCCCGCGTCCACTGTGGCGTCGCCGCCCACCGCGCCGTCGCTCGTCGCCGCGCTGTCCGCGCCGCCGTCCGTGGCGTCGTGCGTCGCGGGGCTGCTCGAGGAGCTCGAGCATCCGGCGAGACAAAGGGTCAGCGAAATCGAAGTACGAAGCAGGTTCATCGGCGCCTCTCGGAAGTGGAGATGAGGAGGCGGGCCGTACCGCGGCTGTCGAAAAAAGTCGACCGTCGCGGTGGGTGCGCCTCCGTCAATCCGAGCGCCGCGCGCGAAGGCCCAGAAATTTCGCGATCACTTTGTCGTAGCTCTCCGGGAACATGCGCTGCATGCGATCGATGATCACGGCATCGAGGCCAATGAGGAGCCGCGGCCGCTCGCGCAGGACCGCATCGACGATCTGCCTCCCCGCCTCGTCGGCCGTCGTGCGCGCTTCGCGCTCGAAGTCGTGCGCCATCGTGTCGAGGTCGGCGACCTTGCCGGACGGGTCCGCGAAGTGGCGTCCGTTCTTGACGATGTTGGTCTTGATGCCGCCCGGGTGAACGCACGTCACGCGCACCTTGGTCGCGCGAAGCTCTTGCCGCAGCGCTTCGGTGTACCCGCGCACGGCGAACTTGCTCGCGTTGTACGCCGCCTGCGTGGGCACGGCGATGATGCCGAAGACGCTCGACAGGTTCACGACGTGCGCCTCGGGTCGCGAGAGGAGCTGCGGCAAGAACGCCTTCGTCCCGTGCGTCACCCCCCAGAAGTTGATGTTCATCAGCCACTCGAAGTCTTCGTCGCGCATCTCGGCGATCGTCTGCGACAGCGAGACGCCCGCGTTGTTGATGAGCACGTCCGTGGGGCCGACGTCTCGTTTCACGCGCTCCGCCCATGCGTAGATCTCGTCGCGAGCTCCGACGTCGACCTTCGTCGCGTGAACGCTCCCTGCGCAGCGCCCCGCGGTCTCCGCCAGACCTGCCGCGTCGATGTCCGACAGCGCGAGACGCGCCCCGAGCCCGGCGCAGCGCATCGCGGTCGCGCGACCGATGCCCGAGCCCGCCCCCGTGATGACGACGACCTTGTCCTGAAGAGTCTTCATTGGTTCCGCTCCTCGCGTTTCCGAACCATGCGGCGCTATTGAGACTTGGTCAATAGTTCCCGAGCAGGCGCCCAGGCCGACGGCCGCCCGCGCACCGGCACGCCGTCTTTGGCGGCCGTGGTACTTTCGAGCGCCCATGCGCTCGCTCGACGATCTCGCGCTCATCGCCACAATCGCGGACGGCCTCCCGTGCGGCGTTTGGGTGGCCGCGGCGCCCGACGGACGCTTCGTCTACTCGAACCAGGCCTTCGAAGAGATCATGGGGATGGGACCGGTCTCCGAAGTCGGCGTGGGCGAGTACACCGTCCCGTACGGCATCTACGGGCTCGACGGCGCGCTCTACCCGGAGAGTCGCCTCCCGTTCGTGCGCGCGCTTCAAGAGCGGACCAACGTCGTCGTCGACGACCTCGTCATTCATCGCCGCGACGGTCGTCGCGTCTACGTGCGCGCGGTCGGCAAGCCGATGCTCGACGCGGCCGGCACGATCACGCACGTCGCGATCGCGTTCTTCGACATCACGCGCGAAGTCGAGGCGCGGGAGGCGCGCGAGCGCGCCGAGGAGCGCCTGCGCAGCGTCGTCGGTAGCGCACCGATCGTTCTGTTCGCGATCGACCGCGACGCGAAGATCACGTTCGTCGACGGCCGCGGTCTCGCGCGGCTCGGTCTGGGCCCCGAAGACATCCTGGGCAAGTCGGCGTTCGATGCTCTCCCGAACGCGTCCCTCTACGCGCCGTGGGTCCGGCGCGCGCTCGCGGGGGAGACCGTCTGCTACCTGGCCGAGCTGCCGCCCCAGGTGCTCTACGAGACGCACCTCGCCCCGCTGCGCGACGCCGCGGGCGGCGTGGTGGGCGCCATCGGTGTCGCGACCGACGTCACCGATCGGCACAACATGCAGGCCCAGCTCGCGCGCGCGGAGCGGCTCGCGTCGGTGGGGCTCCTCGCGGCGGGGTTGGCGCACGAGGTGAACAACCCGCTGTCGTTCGTCATCGGGAGCCTCGATCTGATCGCGGGCGCGATCGCGTCGAAGCTCGGCGCGACGCCCGATGCGGCACTGCAGCTGCTCGACGCGATGGTCCGCGACGCGCGCGAAGGGGCCGAGCGCGTGCGCACCATCGTCCGCAACCTCAAGCTCTTCTCGCGCGTGCGTGAGCAGCGGACGGAAGCGCTCGACGTACGAACCGCGCTGACGGCGTCGATCGCGATGGCGCAGAACGAAATCCGCCACCGCGCGCGGTTGACGACCGATCTCGAGGAGGTGCCGCTCGTGCTCGGCGAGGAGGGGCGGCTGGCGCAAGTGTTCCTCAACTTGCTCGTCAACGCCGCGCACTCGATCCCGGAAGGCGAGGCCGAGAAGAACGAGATCCGCGTGACGACGCGCACAGATGCGAACGGCGCGGCGTGCGTCGAGGTGTCCGACACGGGCGTGGGGATCGATCCCGCGCACCTGACGAAGATCTTCGATCCGTTCTTCACGACGAAGGAGCTCGGCGTCGGAACGGGCCTCGGGCTGTCGATATGCCACGGCGTCGTGACCGATCTCGGCGGTCGAATCGAAGTCGAGAGCACCGTCGGCAGAGGGAGCACGTTCCGCGTCCTCCTACCGTGCGCGTCGGAGTCGGAGGCGAGATCGGAGTCGCGTTCCGGGGCGCATTCCGTCCCGAGCGCGGCGAAGCGCAAGCGCCCGTCGGTTCTCGTCATCGACGACGAGCCCATCATCCTCAAGATCGTCGCGTCGATCCTCGCGCCGAATCACGACGTGACCTGCGAAGGGCGCGGTGACGCTGCCTTGGCTCGCATCCGGAACGGCGAACGCTTCGACGTGATCCTGTGCGACCTGATGATGCCGCAGGTGACCGGGATGGACTTGCACGAGACGCTCCTCGAGATCGCGCCGAAGCAGGCGGAGGCGATGCTCTTCTTGAGCGGCGGTGCGTTCACGGCGCGCGCCCGAGCGTTCGTCGATCGCGTCCCGAACAAGATGATCGACAAGCCATTCGACGCAGTGACGCTGCTGGCGGGCGTCGACCGGCTCGTCGGCGGAGCGACGGAGCGAAGGTAGTCGTCAGAGTCAGCGAAAGCCGACGAGCACGCTCGACACGTAATAAAACGGCTGCGTATGCCCCGCGCCGTCGTACGTGCAGCTCACGCCCGGATCGCACCCCGTGCACACGCCGCCGTCCGGCCCCGATCCATTGCACGTGTTCACGTACGCCTCGACGTCGTAAGCGATCGTCGCCGTCGTCGCCGCGCCGATCTGCGACGTCACGTCGAAGTCCCACGGCAGCACGTCCGCACCGGGGCACCATCCGGCGCGCGGGTATTGGTACGTGCCGCTGCTCGGGTACTTCGTGCAGTCCGTCCGCCACATCGCCTTGGTCGTCGCCATCCCGCCGACGAGCCACGAGTGCTTCTTCGAGCAGAACTCGGCGCAGTTCTCGAGGTTCGCCTGTCCGTGCCCGGTGATGATCGATCGAATGCTCCACGACGTCGGTCCGCTCGGCAGCGCGATCTGCTGCGGCGGGAGGCTCGCCGAGATCGGCGCGAGCGGATCGCCGTAGACGATCTGCGTCGGCTCTTTCCCCGTCGTCTTCCATGACCAGATCGGTAGGACGACCATCGCCTCTTTCGCGGGCGTCCCTTCGGTCATGTCGAAGCTCACGCCGACCGTCCAGCCGCCGCCGTTCTGCGCCGCGTTGCCTTGCGGCACCCACGTGTCGATGAACGCGCGAAGCGTCACGTTCCCCCTGAGGAGCGGACGCAGGAGCGTGACGTCGATGTCCCACGCGGGCGGCGCGTTCACGCCCGCGCGGATCCCGTACGGCGTGATGAAGCGACCGAGCTCGACGATCGTGCTGGCGCCGCCATCGCTCGCTGCCGCTTGGACGAGATCGATCGAGCCGACGCGATCCCAGTGATCGCACCCGTTGGACGGGCAGGTGAGCGTCACGTGCATGACGATCTTGCGGAACGATCCGGTGGTCGGGAAGGCGACGTCGCGATCGACCGTTCGCGAGCAGGGCCCCGTCCCGCCGTTGCCGAAGCAGACGAGCGTCTTGTCGAAGGCGACCACCGAGGTGACGACGCCACCGTCGATGTCGCCGTCCGCCGCGGCGTCCGACGCATCGGGATCGCCCGTCGTCGCGTCGGGGGTTCCGGCGTCGCTCGCGACGGCATTGCTCGACGACGACGAGCATGCGGTGATCGAGAGGCCGGTCGAAACGAGAGCAACGGTCAAGGCGGCGAGGCCGTGTCGCGCGGAGAACATGAAACACGTTCTACTCACAGAATTCGATGCGCGCTACCGCTGCTTCGGCTTTGCGAAACGTACGTCGAACGACGCGGCATCGGCGTCGTGAAAGCGCAGGAGCGCCTCTCCTTCCGCCGCGACCTCGCGCTCGGCCTTCTTCGAGAGCGCACCGAACGGCTCGACGACGAGCGTCGCCGCTCCTTTCACGCGCTCGATCGCCCACGTGCCCGCGACGAAGCCGTCGACGAGGAACGTCTGCAGCACGCGCAGTCCCGGAAGAAACACGAACGCGCGATGCTGCTCCGCGATGAACCGCGATCTGTCGGTGTGCGCGAGGATCACGTTGTCGAACTCCGGAAGAAAGCGCACCGGCGCGTCGACGTCGGCGTCGGGACGCGGCGCCTTCGGCAGATCGAACAGCTCGCGCTTTCGTTCGTCGCGAAATGTGACGAGCTTCGGGCGCAGCCGCTCGACGACCTCGCGCAGCCCGGCGAGCCCCGACCACTCTTGGACGTCGCCCACGGTCGCGGGACCGAACGCGGCGAGGTAGCGAAGCACGAGCGCGTCGGGCGCATCGCTCTTGCCGACCGGTTTGCCGAGCCACGTCTCCGCGACCGCGAAGTCCGCGTTCGAAGGGAACCCCCACGCCGCGTCCGTCGGCACCATCGCGAGCGGCAAGTGGTAACGCACGGCGAGGCCCATCGCGCGCTCGGGGATCTTCGGCTGGTGCTTTCGCTTCACCAAGTGCGCACGCAGCTCGGTGAACGTGCGCGGCTCTTCGTCGAAGAACGCGCGCGCTTCGGCGATGAGTCCGTCGAGATCGATCTCGTCGGCGGCGCCGCGGAGGATCGTTCGCATCCCGCGCGTGAGGAGCGGCTGGATCATCGGTCGCCACGCCACGTAGTCCTTGGCGCTGACGACGTGGATCGTGCCGCGCATCATCGTCGCGCGGACGGCGTCGCGGCAGGCGAAGAGGCGCGTGAGGTCCGCGCGCTCGAAGCCGTCGATGCGCGTCCAGAGCCCGATGTACGGCGGCTTCGGCCACTGCGCCTGCATCCCGGCGAGGCGCTCGATCACGCGGAGCGCGGTGGTCTTCTCGCGTTTCTCGCGCGTGAGGAGCATCTGCCGCGCGAGCGTCGCGCGATTCAATCTTCGCTGCGTCAGCGTGGGCGCGTCGTCTTTCGGCACGCGCCGCAGTCTAATCCGTCAGGCGCCGCCACAGCGCATCGGCCGAGAGCTTCGGGGACCCGCGCCCCTCCTTCTCGACCTCGTGGACGATGTCCACGATGCGGCGATTGAGCGGTGCCGCGGCGCCGCATGACTCGGCGAGCCGAACGATCTCGCCGTTCAAGTAGTCGACCTCGGTGAGTCGCCGCTTCGACAAGTCTTCCCACATCGACGACCGCGCCTCGGGATCGATCTTCACTTGTGCGCGCGCGACCACGCGCAGCACGCCCGTCGGCAACCCGAGCATGAACGGGAAGAAGTGAACCGGAACCCTGCCGAGCTTCGCCGGCTTCACGCCCGCCTTCTTCATGACGGCGAGCGCCTCTTTGATGATCGCCGCGAGGATGCGCCGCAGCTCCGCGACGAAGATCAGATCCTTCGTCGGCGCGTCGGTGAGCGCGCCGATCGCGTTGTTCAAGTTCATGATGAGCTTGGACCACTGGTGCGCGCGAATGTCGTGGGCGAGCTCGATCTCGAAGCCGCTCGTCGCGAGCATGCCCGCGAGCGTCGCCACGCGCGCGTCGTCGGACGCTTCGATCACGAGCGGCCCCGTCGTCGCGCGGCGAAACGTGCCTCCGCCCCGAGGGACGACGTTGAAGCCGACGATGCCGCCGAGGACGACGTGATCGCGCAGGTGCTCGCGGAGGACGTCGGCGTTGCGTACGCCGTTCTGCATGCTGACGACGACCGTGCCGCGCGCGACGGTGCGCGCGAGCTCCGCGCCGATCTCGGCAGAGTGCGCGCTCTTCACGCAGCAGAGGACGATGTCGCGATCGGCGAGCGCGGACGCCTTCGTCTCGAACGCGATGCGATCCTTGGCGACGCGCACGGTCTTGCCGTCGAGATCCGTCAGCGTGAGCCCCGACGCGTCGACTTCGCTCTTCAATCGATCGCGACCGACGAAGACGACGTCGACGCCCGCGGCGGCGAGCGCGCCACCGACATAGCAGCCGATCGCGCCCGCGCCGATCACGCCGATCTTCAGCATCCGCGCGCCGACCTCAGAACCGAACGATGAGCTCTTTCGCGCCCCAACCCCACGAGACGCTCAGCATCGGTTCCTTCTCCGACGGCGCCTGCGTGAGGCTGATGCTTCCGAGCGCGAGCCGCGTGCGGATCGCGAGCTGCCGCTGGTCGCCTTCGTCGTCGCCTTCGCCCGGCTCCGCGGGCTTTGCTTCGTCGACCTCGTCGTCGACGCCGCCTAGCAAGAACGCCGTCGCGACGATCGTCGCCATCTGCCCGGAGCCTTTGTCGTACTCGAGGCTGAAGCGCATGTGCCCGCAGTCCGCCGCGTCGAACGCGCCGCCGTCGGCTTTCCGCACGCCGATGTGGTTGGCGACGGTCTGGAGCTCGTCGACGTACCGCTTTTTCTCTTTCTCGGGGACGCCGTCGAGCGGCACCGTCGGCGGCCGCACGAGCACCTGCATCGTCTTGCCGTCACGCGCCGCGTAGACCTCGAGACCGTTCGGACCGCCGGAGATCCGTTTCATCGGCAACGACCACTTCGAGATCGATCGCGCGCCGAGCGTGAGCACGTCGACCCATGTATCGCTGATGTCGAGCGTCGCCTTGCCTGCATCGGCGACGGTGAGCTTCTCCATGTGCACGAGGCGTACGCTCGGTCGCTTCGCGGGCGGCGTCAGCGGCCTCGGGGGCCCCTTCGCGACCGCGGGCTTCGCCGGAGGGGGCAGCGGCTTCTTCACCGACGAGCTCGGCGGCGGCATCGGAATGTAGTGCGACAGACGCACGGTCAGATCGCTCGCCGAGTCGCGCGACTGACCGAGGCACACGCGCGCCGACGACTGCGGCATCGCCTTGCCCGCCGTGAACGCCCGCGCCTGCTCTTCGTTTCCGAACACCGTCGCGTAGTAGTACCCGCGCGCCTCGTTCAATTTGCGCTGCGAGCTGTTCGGCGCTGCGACGTAGAGCCCAGGCACCGTCTCGGTCGACGGGATCGACGACGGCATCGGGTTGAGCGCGCTCCCGCTCGCCGAGGGTATCTGCGCCTCGGGGACCGTCTCGTACGCGATCGAGTCGGCCGCGGCGAGCTGAACGCTGGCGCCGAGACCGAAGAACGCGGCGGCGCAGACGATCGGCAGAAGGATCTTCTTCTGGTGCTGGTTCATAGCGTCCTCAAGTACGCCTCGAGCGCTTCGAGATCGTCGGTGGAGAGCTGCTGCGTGTGCCCCATCTTGCGATCCGCCGACGTGAGCAGATCGCGAAGCGTGCCGTAGCGACCGTCGTGGAAGTACGGCGCGCGCGCGGAGAGGAAGCGGAGCGAGGGCGTGTTGAAGGCGCCGGTCTTGTCGCCCTCGGTCTTGCTCTGCACGTCGTGGTGTTTGTTGTCCGTGAAGAGCGGGCCGCTGTGGCACGTCGAGCACGCGGCCGCCGCGGACGCGAAGATCTCGGCGCCGCGCTTGACCCTCGGATCGCTGGGGATCGCCGCGGGCGGCGGCGTGAGCGCGCGCACGTACGTCGTGATCGCTTCGAGCTCCATGCTCTTCAATCCGCCGAGCCCCTTGAGACGATCGAACGTGATGCCGACGTGCTCCTTGAGATCGTGCTCGGTGCCCGTCCACGAGAACGGCGCCGTGTCGTCGACGCGACCGGCGAGCATGATCGACCGGCGCGGCCCGTTCGGCGTGGCCCACGTGAGCGCGTCGTCGCGTCCGTCGGGATGGCAGCTCGCGCACGCGCGGCCATCGTGCGAGATGCGATCGTCGCTCGTCGTGTGAAAGAGCACGCGACCGAGCGCGAGGGCGATCGACGGCGCGGGCGTCGACTGCGCGAGCGCGATACGAACGACGGGCGGCATCTTGGTCGTCTTGGCGTCGACGAGATCCGGACCGCCGAGCGTGACGACGTCGACCACGCGCTCGAACTGCGACCAAACGACCGCGCGCTCCTTGTCGACGTCGACGGCGATGCCGTTCGGCCCCGACGCGACGGACCAGCGTCGCTTCTCGGCGCGCGACGGGCTGGCGGCGAGGGCGTCGTACGCGACGAGCTCGTCGATCCCCATGCACGCGACGAGCAGCGTCTGCGTCTTCTTGTAGTACGCGGCCGCGCGCGGGAGCAGGCACTCCGAGTGATCGTGATCGACGCGGTCGGTGGACTGGAACTGCCGGAGCTCTTGGGCGTCCGGACCGTTGAGCGATCCCGCCATCACCTCGGCGGACGACTGATCGAGCACCGCGACGTTCGCGACCTCGGTCTGATCGATGTCGCTGCGCCCGTAGCCTTCCGTCTTCTGCGTCGTGTCGCCCGGATCGACGAGGACCTGCGGGAAGAAGACGCGCGTCGCGGGCGCTTCGGTCTTCGCGAGCGCGAAGCCCTGGCACGACTGAAGTCGCGCGGTGTCGACCTCGGCGGCGACCGTGCGCCGCTTGCTCGGCGGCCTCGAGGGGGGGCCATTGCCGTTGCTGGTGTCCGCGACGCCGTGCAAGACGACGCCGAGGACGCGATGCGAATCGAGCTCGACGACGCTCGCCTTGCCGCCGACCGCGTGCGCGACGAACGCCTTCTTGCCGTCGTCCGAGACGACGACCTGCCGCGGCTCGCGCGGGAGCGACACGTCCCACTGGCGCGCGAGCGTCTTCGCGTCGTAGGCGACGAGCTTGTGGCCCCAAGCGTGCGCGACGAGGAGCGTCGCGTCGTCGGGCGTCGTCGCGAGCGTGAGCGGCTCGGTGTCCGCGGCGATCGTGCAGCGCGCGTCGAGCGGCCCTTTCTCGGGCGTCGCCGTCGGCTCGAGCACAAGGACTTGTCCTTTGTCGCGCAGTGCGACGAGCAGCCGCCCATCGGCGAGGAACATGAGCTGCCCCGGCCGGCCCGAGACCGGCGTCGATCCAAGCTCTTTCCCCGAGTCGACGTCGACGACATGGATCGCGTGGCTGTCCTCGTCGGCGACGTACGCGAGCGTGCGCGCGCCGAGCTTGGCGAGCGCGACGGTGGCGCTCACGTGGGTGACGGCGATTGGCTTCGGCGTCGTCGCGGGATCGAGCGCGCGACCGCACCCTCCGACCTTCGGTGCGACCGGCACGTTGGCGACTGGTCCCGCGTTCGCGCCGCCGCACGCTTGCGCGCCGGCCGCGATCGTCATCACAAACACCAATCCAACGGCGCTCTTTCGCATGGATTCCCCTCGATCTCGAACTCTTACATCTACACCAACGATCCGGCGCTCGCGATGCTGGCGGAACGACCGGGACAGACGATCGATTCGCGGGCTCTATTCATCGTCCAGATCATCGCCGAGATCATCGGGCGGAGGCGGCGGCGCGGGCGTGGGGTCGCTCGGCCCTTCGAGGCTGATCCTCCCGAGCGCCCCCGAGCGGAAATCGTGAATGAGCACGTCGGCTGCTTTGTGCATGTCGACGACGCCGCCGCTGCGGAGACCTCCGCGCCGTCGGCCGATCTCGCGGAGGAGCGCCTCGACGTTCGCGGGGACGGCGTCGAGCTTGTAACGAGCGCGGAGGCGCTCCGGAATGTGCTCGAGGAAGAACTTCCCACCGAAGACCGCGACGACCTCGTAGTCGATCGCCGCATCCGGAATCGCGCCGCCGAGCGCGAGGCGGAGCGCGCCGATCTCGTCCTCGATCTTCGGCCACAAGATCCCCGGGTTGTCCGAGAGCGTCATCCCGTTCTTCAAGACGACCTTCTGCTGCCCCTTGGTCACCGCGGGCTCGTCGCCGACCTTCGCGACCTTGCGCTCCATCAGCGTGTTGATGAGCGTCGACTTTCCGACGTTGGGGATGCCGACGACCATCGCGCGCACGGTCTTGCCGATGCCGCTCGGATGAAGCGCGAGCTCCTTGCAGAGCGCAGGTATCTTCGACTTCGCTTCGCCGGGTCGCTCGGTCGTGATCGCGATCGCGCGCACCTTGCCGCCGGGTCGCGCGGTCGACTCGAACCAACGGAGCCACGCTTTGGTCACCTCGGGATCGGCGAGATCGCTCTTGCTGAGCACCTTGATGCAGGGCTTCTGCTTGCGAAGCTCGGTGACGACGGGGTTCTCGCTCGCGCGCGGCATTCGCGCGTCGAGCACCTCGATGATGACGTCCTGCGACGGAATCGACTCGACGAGAAGCCGTCGAGCCTTCGTCATGTGGCCCGGGTACCACTGGATGGTCATCGCGCGGGGTGTACCACGCGCGCGCCTGGTCAGCGCGCCGACCAAGGGACGGCGCAGGCTCACACTGGATCTTCGGACCCCCAGCTTCGGTCGTCAGGGAGTGATCGTGAACGTGATCGTGTACGGCGTCCCGGCCGTGCCGCCGAGGTTCGCCGCCGTGTAGGTCGTCACCGTGAGCGTGTGCGGGCCCGCGGCCAAGTTGCAATTGGTGATCGTCCCCGCGCCGTCGTCGCCGCAGAGCGTCCACGGCGTCGCGTTCTCGGTGTGGTTCGTCGCGTCGTACGCGAAGAGGACGCTCACGACGTTCGCCGTCGCCGTCGGGTTGATGTTCGCGCGGATGCTCAGCTGCGTGCCTACGGTGCCGAGCGAGAACGTCGAGTTGTTCGTGAGCGGATCGTGGCCAAGGACGGGAGATCCCGCGATGACGTTGGTGATCGAGGTGTCGACGAGCGTGACGCTGAGGACCTCGCCGACGGGCGCGTCGCCTGCGT
>JAYVXB010000507.1:0-4687 GCA_043785585.1 Deltaproteobacteria bacterium
CGCCGCGGCGAGATCGACGTCCCGCTGATGGCGGTCGTCAACCCGCGCGTCGTCCTCGCGCGCCTCGAGCCGCTGAAAGAAGAAGAGGACCTCGCGCCGATCTCCGCGCGCCTCGATCTCGATCACCACACCGTCGTCGGCGAGAAAGACGGCCGCTACCTCGATCTCGACGGCGCCGTCGTCGCGCTCCAACGCTTCGCCGACTCGCCCGGCTACGTGAACCAACCGAGCACGACCGTCGCGGTCCCGATGGCGTCGTTCAAGCCGCGCGTGTCGACCGCGTTTCTCTCGGCGATCGACATCACGCAGATCGTCGGACAATTCGAGACGACGTTCGGTCGCGGCGGCGGACAGGCGAACCGCGCGCGCAACGTCGAGGTCGCGGCCGCCCGCTTGAACGGCGTCGTCCTCTACCCGGGCGACATCCTCTCGTTCAACTCGGTCGTCGGCGCGCGCAGCCTCGAGAACGGGTTTCAAAAGGCAGGCGAGATCTTCAAGGGGGAGATGATCGAAGGCGTCGGCGGCGGCACGTGCCAAGTCGCGTCGACGTTCCACGCCGCGGCGTTCTTCGGCGGCCTCGACATCCTCGAGCGCTTGCCGCACTCGCGTCCGAGCGCGTACATCACGCTCGGCCTCGACGCGACGGTCGTCTATCCGTCCGTCGACTTGAAGATCAAAAATCCGTACGCCTTCCCGATCGTCGTGCACGCCTTCGTCGACGGCGCGAAGGTGAAGGTCGAGCTCCTCGGCAAGCAGCATCCGGTCGACGTCTCGTACGGACGCGACGTCCTCGGCACGTTCCCGTTCACGCGGAAGATCGTCGAAGAGGACTGGGTCACCAAGCCGACGATCAAGCAGCGCGGGATCAAGGGGATCCAGATTCGGCGCTCGCGTGTCATCGCGTTCCACGACGGGCAGAAGCGCGTCGAGACGTCGACGGATCTCTACCCGCCGACGATCGAGATCTACCGCGTGCCGACGGGGTACGATCCGAACGAGCTTCCGCCGGTCGGTGAAGATCCGAACGCCGCGGAGAAGAAGACGGACGCGCCGCCGGCGCAGCAGCAGGGCTGATTCCGGTCGTTGTGCCCGTGACGAGGGGCGCGCAGGGCGACCTCGAATTTGACCCCGGTGCACCTACATGCGATTTCCTGATCCCTGATGCGCAGAAAGAAGCTTCGGTTCTGCGCGCTCGTAGGGGTCACCTGCGCGGGCGTGCTCGGGATGACGTTCGCGGGCGAAGCGAGCGCGCAGCAGCAGCCGAAGCCGGCGACGACGGGCCACGCGAAGCCTCCTGCGAAGCCGTCGGGCTCCGCTGCGAAGCCGCCCGCGAAGCCTCCGCGCAGCCCCGAGCCGGGCGCGCGCCGTGTCATCGCGGGCGGGCCGACGACGGACGACATCGCGCTCGGCGCCGACACGCCGGAGCTTCGCGCGCTCCACGACGCGGAGCGCGAGCTCTTTCCGCCGGCGATGCCCGGGGGCGTGAACGCGCCGTGGCCGAGCGAGCTCCCGTCGCCGCAGTCCGCGACCGCGGATCGTCCCACGGTGCATGCGTCGGGCCTCCCGCCCGAGCCGCTGAAGACGACGCCGCCGCAAGCCGACGCCGGAAAAGATCTCGCGTGGCTCAAGACCTTGCAGCTCCCGGATCTCCCGGTGCGCTGGGACGCGCGCGTCGTCCGCTACCTCGAGTTCTTCAAAGACGATCCGCGCGGCCGCTCGACGTTCGCGCACTTCTACAAGCGCTCGGGTCGCTACAAGGACATGGTCCGCCGCACCCTCAAGAAGAAGGGGCTTCCGGAAGATTTGCTCTGGGTCGCGCTCGTCGAGAGCGGCTTCGATCCCGTGATCCGATCGCCGGCGGGCGCGGTCGGGCTCTGGCAGTTCATGCCGGACAGCGGGAAGATTTACGGGCTGCCGCAAGATCGCTGGGTCGACATGCGGATGAGCGTGCAAGCGTCGACGGACGCGGCCGCGGAGTTCTTCGCGGACTTGCATCGGCGCTTCGGCAGCTGGGAGCTCGCGCTCGCCGCGTACAACATGGGGTACGGCGGCGTGCAGGGGGTCGTGCGTCGGTACAACACGAACGACTTCTGGGCGCTCTCGCAGGCAGAAGGCTCGCTCCCGTGGGAGACGACGCTCTACGTTCCGAAGATCCTCGCGGTCGCGATCGTGTCGCGAAACCTCGCGGCGTTCGGCTTCGCCGATCTCGTGGTCGATGCGCCGGTCGAAGGCGACGACGTGCACGTCGCGGCGGGAACGTCGCTCGCTGCGGTTGCCGCGGCCGCGGGCTGTACGCCGAGGGAAGTCGACGTGCTGAACCCCGAGCTGCGCGCGTCGCGAACGCCGCCGGGTGGCGAGGGCGATGCGGCGACGTACACGGTGCGTGTGCCGGTCGGAAAGGGGAGCGCCACGGCCGCGAACCTCGCGAAGGGGCGCCCCAACGCGCCGGCGCTCGAGAAGTACGTCGTGCGCTTCGGTGAGACGCTGGATCAAATCGCGACGGCGCGAAAAACCACGCCGGCGAAGCTCATCGAGCTGAACGGCATCGCACCGGGCGAGGTGTTGCGCGGCGGTGCGGTTCTCTTCGTGCCGAAGATGGACGGCGTCGCGGCCGGCGCGCTCCCGCAGCCTCCGCCCGCTGCGCCCAAGCTCACGGTCGTCGTGCCGGCCGACGTCTTCGTCTATCCGGATCGCAAGCGCATGTTCTACCGCGTCGTCGTCGGCGACACGCTGCGCGAGATCGCCGCGCAGTTCCGCGTCCCGCCCGACGACGTGCGCCGCTGGAACAACCTCGATCCCGTCGCGCGCCTCATCGAAGGGATGACGCTCCAAGTCTTCCCCGCACCCGGCGCCGACTTGTCGCGCGTCGTCGCGCTCGGCGAGAGCGACGTGCGCGTCGTCGCGATCGGCTCGGACGAGTTCTTCGCGTACCTCGAGACGCAGCGGGGTCAGAAGCGGATCACGATAGTCGCGCACGCGGGCGACACGCTCGAAGGCATCGGCAAGAAGTACCAAGTGCCGGTCAAGACGATGGAGCGGATCAACCGCAAAGGGCGCACCGACGTCCTCAAGGAAGGCGAGACCGTCGTCGTCTACGTGCCGGGCGGCGCGGGGCTCACCGGTGGTCCCGTCGCGTCGACCGCGCACGGAGGGCCGACGCCGAATGGACCGTTGCCGAATCCGCCGGTGCCGGACCTGCTTCCGTAGTTGGGGGTCCTTCGCTTCGCTCAGGATGACAGATTAGAACTTGTACTGAAGCCCGATGCCGAGCACGTCGGCCGTCGCGCTGTACGAGCCGCCGTTCACCGCTTCGGTCGCCGTCGGGTTCCCCTTCACGGGGCTGACGCGCGGCACCGCCGCCTCTTGCGGCGAGACGACCGTGTCGCTCGCGAAGACGTGTGCGTACACCGCGTCGAGCCGCCAGTGCTTGCCGACGTAGATGCCGCCGCCGAGCGCCAACGTGATCTTGTCGAGATCGATCGTGAGCACGCTCAAATACGGATTGGGCACCGCGCTCTTCTCGTAGTTCACGCCCGCGCGCAGATCGAGATCGTACTCGCCGAGGTGGAGGCGGTATTCGCCGCCGAGGCGCACCGAGTTGGAGTCGATGAAGTTGCGCGGAATGCTGATCGGGTTGACCGCGAACGGGCTGGGGAATCCCGTGACGTTGAGCAGCTTGATGTTGTCCGGGACGATGTCGATCGAGCTGTGGTTGCTCCAGAACTCGCGCACGTACGCGAGCTCGACGCGAAGATCGTCGGTCGGTCGCGCCTCGACACCGATGCGGAAGACCGCGGGCAAGTTGAACTTCACGTGCGCGTCGTTGCCGTCCTGCGACGCTTTGTCGAACTCGACGGCGTTGGGGAGGCGCACGTTCACCTTGGCGGGCGCGTTGACGTGAAACGGTAGCTGGCCGGTGATGCCGATGCGCACTTGCTTCACGGGCGTGATGGTGACGCCGAGGTTGCCGCTCGGCGCGAAGATCGGCCCGACGTTGAGCTGGCTGAACGCGTCGTACTTCGAGTCTTCGGGCGCCGAGATGATGCGGTCGGCCGGGTTCGCGCTGAAGTTGACGGTCGACTTGAACGTGCCGGTGAGCATCTGCACGCCGGCGCCGATTTGAAACTGCTCGACCGGCTTGTACGCGAACCATCCGCCGAGGACGACGAGCGCCGATCCGTCGAGCGACACGAGCGAGTAGCGCGACGGCGCGGGCGACAGCGTGCCGTTCGGCCCGGGCACGGTGTCCGGGTAGCTCGTGATCGCGGTCATCGGCGCGTAGACGCCGCCGGCGACCGTGTACTCCTTCTTCTCTCCGAACGCGTACGACGCGGCGATCGTCGGGATCGGCAGGATGGGCGACGTCCCGTTCACCGTCGGGAACGTCGTGACCGAGCCCGCGCCCGCGCCCGTCGTCGCGAGCGACTGGCGCGTGAAGCTGCTCGTGAAGTGCAGCCACGAAAAGTCCGCGAGGATCGACGTGCCCGCGTCGGCGATGCCGGCCGGGTTGTACCAAATCGCTCCGAGATCATCGGCGCCCGCGACGAACGCGCCGCCGCGCGCGAGCGGACGCACGCCGCGATCCGAGAAGTAGAGCCCGGCCGCGTCGGCATCGGCGGCGATCACGAGCGAAAGGGGGAGGACCGCCAAGGCGCCAAGGCGCCAAGGATTTGATGATGATCCCGAT
>JAYVXB010000508.1:0-4686 GCA_043785585.1 Deltaproteobacteria bacterium
CCGTCGGCGCTCCGCTACCGCTGGTTCGAAGGCTGGATTGGGCTCACCGCGGGACTCGTGATCATCGCCGATCGCTTCGCGACGTCAGGCGACGCCGTCCCGACGATTCTCGGCGTGCGCGAGTACACCGTTCGCACCGAGGGGTTCTCGCTCGGCGTTCAAGTCGGCGGCGACTACATCCTGACCGACAACTGGGTCATCGGAATGGCGGTGCGCGCGGATCGTTGGGTCTTGCCGAACGCGAATGGCGTTCCTCGGCAAGATCCGGCGTGCTCGTCGATTGGCGATTGTCCGACGCTGACCGGAGGCGTGACGTCGTTTCAGGTCGGCTTCGCGGTGGGATATCGAATCCCGCTTTGAGGGAGGGGAACATGCTCGGTGACTGTCCCATGATGGCGTTCGTCGCGACGCGCGACGGCGCGCGCGCGAGAGCGTTCTACGAAGGAAAGCTCGGTCTGCGATTCGTGAGCGACGACCCGTCGGCGATCGTCTTCGACGTCGGCGGAACGATGCTCCGCGTGCAGAAGGTCGAGAAGCTCGCGCCGGCGCAGTACACGGTGCTCGGATGGAAGGTGCCGGACATCGCGTCGGCGATCGCGGGGCTCGCGCGGAGCGGCGTCGTGTTCGAGCGCTACGGGTTCTTCGAGCAAGACGAGCTCGGCGTGTGGACGTCGCCGAGCGGCGCGAAGGTCGCGTGGTTCAAGGATCCGGACGGGAACACGCTGTCGCTCACGCAGATGTGACGACGTCTACGGCGCGCGCGCGATCGCGAGCGTCATCGCGGCGGCGAGGCGCTCGAGCACGATCGCCATCACGCCGAGGACGCCGAGCGCGCGAAGTGGCGCGAGGAGCGCGTGGACCTGCGCCGGCGCAGCCGCGCGCGCGACGAGCGCTGCGGCGATCTCGATCACGACCGCCGCGGCGAGGAGCGGTCCGCCGAGCGCGACCGCGAGACCGATGCCACCGACGATGTCGTTCGCGGCGGCGAGCAGCGGATGCGCGCCGATCTCGCGTGTCGCGAGCGCTGCGACGACGCGCGACGGTCCGCCGGTCCCGAGAAAAATGGCGCACGCGAGGAGCGACAGCGGAACGCCGAGCGGCGTCGCGCGCCCTTCGACCGTCGGCGCGCTCGTCATGTCGGTCGCGCCACGAAGCGCGTCGACGAGCCCACCGGCCATCGTCGCGGCCCACAGCGGAATCGCAGCGGCGAGAGCGATGGGGAGCCCGCGAACGATCTCTCCGATCGCGAGGAGCGCCCACGGAAGCTGCGACGACGACGCCAGCCCGGGAACCGCGAGCGCCGGAAAAATACTCGCAGCGAGCGCGAGCCCGAGCACTCCGCGCGCCGGAACCGGCAATGCGCGCAGACCGAACGCCGGCACGATCGTCACCGTCGGCATCACGCGCGCCCACGCGAGACCGAGCGCCGCGAGATCGACGCCGCTCGCCGCGAACGCGTCCACGACCGTCGAGAGAATCCCCGGCATCCTTCGCGCACGCTACCATGCGCCGCATGGCGCTCGACCTCACCCTCGTTGGAAAGCCCCTCGACGCGACGACGCTCGCGTACACCTGGAAAGACACCGTCGTTTACGCGCTCGGCATCGGCGCGAAGAAGGACGAGCTCGAGTACCTCTACGAGGGCAAAGGGCCGAAGGTGTACCCGAGCTTCGCCGTCGTCCCGAAATTCCCGCCGATGCTCGCGCTCCTCGGCAAGAGCGGCGGCAACCTCGCGATGGTCGTGCACGGCGCAGAGAGGGTCGTCATGCACAAGCCGTTCGCGCCGTCGGGCACGCTGAAGAGCATGGCGCAGATCAAAGGGATCTACGACATGCGAAAGTTCGCGGTCGCTCACATCGAGACCGCGACGACGGACGACAAAGGCGAGCTCATCGCGACGACGCTCTCGTCGATCTTCTTTCGCGGCGAAGGGGGCTTTGGCGGTGAGCCGACGCCGAAGGAAGAGGATGCGATCAAAGTGCCAAAGGGGACGCCGCCCGATTTTTCGATCGAGGAAGGCACGACGAAGGAGCAGGCGCTCCTCTATCGCTTGTCGGGCGATCCGAACCCGCTCCACGCGGACCCGGAGTTCGCAGCCGCGGTCGGATTTCCTCAAGGGCCGCTCCTCCACGGACTCTGCACGTTCGGGCACATGGTTCGTCACGTCGTGAAGGGCGCGTGCTCCGGCGACGCGTCGCGCCTCGCCGCGTTCGAGGCGCAGTTCCGCCGGCCGGTGTGGCCGGGCGACACGCTCGTGACCGAAGGCTGGAACGTCGCGCCTGGAAAAATCGCGCTTCAGGTGAAGGTGAAGGAGCGCGACGAAATCGTCATCGCGGGAGCGTGGGCGGCGCTACGTTGAAGGCGTGCGCGCGCTCATCGTTCTCGGGCTCTTCGTTTCCGGTGCGAGCGTCGCGTGCAGCGGCACGACCATCGACACGAGCCCGTCGAACGACGGTGGCGTGACGACGAGCGACGGCGCGGTCAGCGACGCCGGGTTGCGCACCGACGCGAGCGCGGACGCAGCGACCAGCGACGCGGGCACCGGCTACGCCGCGCAGCACTATCCGCTACCGCTCTTCAAGAATTTCGGCGGCCCGGTCATCGCCGACATGAAGATCACCACGGTGACCTTCGTCGGCGACGCGGACCGCGACGCGAAGCGAACGTTCGACGACTCGATCGTCAAGAGCGCGTGGTGGACGGCGGTGACGCGCGGCTACGGCATCCGCGCCGGCACGAGCGGCGGCTACGTCGAGCTCCCCGACACCGTCAGCAACAAGACACTCGACAACGACACGCAGCTGGTCCCGTTCATCCAGTCGCTCGTCGCGAGCAGCACGTTGCCGAAGCCCGACGCGAACACGCTCTACGCGTTCTACTTCCCGCACGCGACGACGATCTCGCTCATCGGTTGGACGAGCTGCCAGCAGTTCGGCGCGTACCACGACTACGCCGCGTTCAACGTCAACGGCGCGAACGTGTACGGCGCGTTCGCGATCATGCCGGACTGCGGATACGGATACGCAGGCGTGACGAGCCACGAGCTCATCGAAGCGGCGACCGATCCGTACCCGTTCACGACGAAGACGCCGCCGACGCCGTTCTCTTGGTACCTGTACAACGACGCGTGGGCCGGGGTGGCGGGCGGCGGCGAGGTCGCGGACCTCTGCGCGGGTCAGAAGGCGGCGAAGGAGGGGAACGATTTCGTCGCACGCAGCTGGGTGAACGCGGCAGCAGCGGCGAGCGAGGACCCTTGCCAGCCCGCGGTGCCCGGGAAGATTTATTTCGCCGCGTCGGTCGAGACGCAAATCGTGACCGGCCTTCACGACACGAATGGCGGCGGTCCCGACTACGACTCCGATGGCTTCATCGTCATGACGCGCGGCCAGACGCGCAACGTCAACGTCATCACGTTCAGCGAGAAGCCGCTGCCGCACGATCTGACGCTCGTCGCGGGCGCGCGACCGCAAGGCAACGCCACCGATCCGACCATGCTCGATCCGATCGCGGGCGGCGTCACGACGACGCTCTCCACCACGAAGGCCAACAACGGTACGCACCTCACGCTCGCGATCACGACGGCCGCCAACGTCACGCCGGGCGACTACCTCTTCGTGGTGCGCGCGATCCTCGAGACGAACGACTACCACTCGTGGCCGGTGGTGTTGCGCGTACAATGACGCGCGATGACGCCCTCCGAAAGATTCCAGCGCGCGGCGCTCCGGCGCGTCTTTTCGCTTCCGCCGGCTCTGCTCCGCGGCATCGCGGGTCGGCCGATCTCGTCGCCCGACGGACTCTTGCTCGGGATGCACGAGCAGATTCTGCTTCGCGCGATGAAAATCGTCGGACACAACGAAGCGCCCGACGTCGGCGTGACGCGAGCGCGGATCGAGCTGGATCGCTCCGCGCCGATCGTCGACTTCGACCCGATGCCGCTCGCGTCGGTGACGGGGCGGACGATCCCCGGGCCGGGCGGATCGATACCGATTCGGATCTACCAACCCGAAGGCGAGCGCGGGCCGAAGCCGGTGCTCGTGTTCTTTCACGGCGGCGGCTTCGTCGTCGGCTCGATCGAGTCGCATCACGGCGTCTGCGCCGCGCTCGCGTCGAAGGCAGAGGCGATCGTCGTGTCGGTCGGCTATCGCCTCGCACCCGAGCATCGCTTCCCGGCGGCGGTCGATGACGCGGTCGCGGCGACGCGCTGGGTGATCCGCGAGGCGGCGTCGTTCGGCGGCGATCCGCGCGCGGTGTCCGTCGGCGGCGACAGCGCGGGCGGCAACCTCTCCGCCGTCGTCGCGCAAGTCACGCGTGCGGACGCCCTCCGCCCCGTCTTCCAGCTCCTCGTCTATCCGGCGACCGATCTCACGCGCGCGATGCCGTCGCACCGCATGTTCAGCGACGGCTTCATGCTCACGAAGCGCAGCCTCGATTTCTATCTCGATCAATACCTGAACGACGAGAGCGACAAGAAGGACCCGCGCGGATCGCCGCTCTTCGCGAAAGACTTCCGCGGACTACCGCCGGCGCTGGTGCTGACGGCGGGGTTCGATCCGCTTCGCGACGAGGGGCGTGCGTACGCCGACGCGCTCCGTGCCGCCGGCGTGTCGGTCGAGTACACGTGCCTCGAAGGATCGATCCACGGGTTCTTCTCGTTCGGCGGCGCGATGGATCACGCCCGACGCGCCG
>JAYVXB010000509.1:0-4678 GCA_043785585.1 Deltaproteobacteria bacterium
GACGGAACGCCTCCCCGAACGGATTCAGGTTCGGGTAGATCGTGTGACACGTCATACAGCTCGTTTGATACTTGCGGGCAAAGGACGGTACTGCGTACGCGGTGCGGAGGTCGCCGAAGGTGACGAACAAGGCCGCGATGAGCGACGCGAGCAAAATCCCGACTGCCCGCCTTTCGGCGGGTTGCATGTTTGGAACTCTCCATCGGCGCCAGCACGGTCTCGGAAGGAGCCGCGAGCGTCGCCGGTTTCGCCCGGGCTCGTCGCAAGCTCCGGACCGCCGCGCGGATACGCGGATCCGTCGGTGAAATCAGTGTTCCTCGCGTCGCATCGCGTGAACCGTTTTCACGCAAGCGCATTCGGTGCGCATCCAGATGACGCGACATGACTCGAAAAGAAGGCACGGCATACGGCCACTTCGCGATTGACGCGGTGTGAGCTCTGCTCCCGATCTGCTCGGTCGCGCGCTCAGTCGGCGGCGGCGTCCGCAGAACTGTCGCTCTTCCCCGCATCCGTTGCGCCGCTCGCGTCAGCACCGGATGCGCTCGGTCGCGATGCCAGGAGCATTCCTCAATCGGGCCGATCGTTCGCTCCTCCACCAGCGGCATCCTTTACGGGCCACACACGAACTAAGGGGGGCGGCTGCGTCGGAGCTGTTGTTCTCGCACTTGCACACGGAGGACGGGCACTCCGTCGGCTGCGATCAGTTCGTCTATTTCGATGCGGGCAATCCGCAGCGGAAGTGCGCGCCCGACGCGTTCGTCAAGCTCGGCGTCCCCGACACGCTGTTCGAGTCATGGAAGACGTGGGAGCACGGGCGCGGCACGCCCGAGGTGTGCGTGGAGATCCTGTCCCCGAGCGACACCAAGGAGAAGCTCACGTGGGAAGAGAAGATGGAGCGCTACCTCGCGATCGGCGTGCCCGAGGTCGTCGCCTTCAACGCGGACGCACCGCCTGGAGCCCGTCTCCGTGCGTGGGATCGCCTCGCGGACGATCTGGTCGAGCGCGAGGTGCTCTCGGAGTCCACGCCATGCGCGAGCCTCGGTCTCCACTGGGTCATCGTAGCTGGTAGATCGTCCGACGGCGTGGAGCTCGGGCCCGCCCTCAGGCTTGCGCGCGATCCGCACGGCGCCGCTCTCGTTCCGACGCTCCCGGAGGCGGAGGCGAACGCGAGCGACGCGCGGGCGGTGGCGGCAGAGGCGGAGATTGCCCGGCTCCGCGCGATGCTTCTCGACAAGCAGTAGGCCACTATGGCGCCATAGTCGTATTTACTCTGCGAAGATCTGGCTGCCGTTCTTGGCTAGAACGTCCCGCCGATGCCGTCTGGGAGGAGTCGAAGCGTAACGCCGCTGGCGACGTGGTGCGAATCGCCTTCGGGGCCCGCGCCGACGGTCACGCTCAGCGCATCGCGCGCGCCCCATCCAGTGACCAACATCACGCCGCCCGCGATCAGCACGACGCCGCCCAGAGCCATCACCGCGACTTCCACGGTGCCGGAGGAAGAAAGACCGGAGCTCGTGGTCGCCGACGATTGCAACCCGACCGCGGACGCGTCGGGACAACCGCCGAACATGCGGCCGCCTGTCGTCTTCGTCTGTGAAGGGCCGCCCGTGCCGCCGATCGTTTGACCCGTGTAGCTGCAGTTGAGAAAATTGCTGTCCAGCACGATCACGTAGAGGGTTATCCCCTCGAGGACCCCGGCGCCCGCCATCGCCGCGACCGCTGGGAAGTTACTGCCTTTCGTGTGACGGACCGCTCCCGTGAGCGTCCCGTCCGGCGCGCCAGGACCCGGATCGTTGACGAATGCATTGACGACCGACCCGCCGTCCGCGGGATGCCATTGCATCGTGAAGCCATTGTCTTTGACTGGGATCTTCGTGGCGCACGGCAGGTCTGCGCATACGACCTTGCCTGTGCCATCGCGGAGCTGAAACTTGTCTCCGGTCGACGCAAAATCGGGACGCGGAAGCTTCACGTCCACGAGCCGAACGCCGCTGCCGCTGCCAGTGCTGTTGGCGACGACAGCAGTGCTGGTCGGGCTCGTGGGGTCCACTTTTGCGTCGGCGAGCTCGGGCACGTCGATGGTCACGGTCGCAGGAGTCTTGGGGACAATCACCGCCGTGTTCCACGACGTCTTGTTGGGCGCCGCGGCGCTCATCGTGTAGGTCCCGGGGTCGACTGGAATCGGAACTCCCCACGCGGCCGGATCCACGACCGTTCCGTCGCGCGACACGACGAGCCCCGTTTGGCTCTTCGGAACGCGGACGACGAGGTGCGCGAGCTTCGGCTCGAGTGCTGCTCGCCGCCTTTTTCCCTCGGCCTCGTCGCCTGCGCGACTGGTGCGCTCCGCGGCGGCCGCGGCCTCTCCGAACACGACCCACGCGCTCGCGGTGCGATCGATGTGCTCGTAGCAGTCGCCGAGGTTCAAGAGAACGCCGGACCCCGTGTAGAGCTTGCTCGCCGCTTCGAGCTTCTTGCACGCCTCCTCGTACTGGTTCGCCTTCATCAGGCGCCGGCCTTCATCGAACAGCGCACGCGCGGCGGCTTGGTTGTCCGCCTGCGCATGAGCCGGCGACGAGGAGACCATGGCGACGAGGACGAAGAGGGCCGGTACGCGCGCTACGGTTTCGCGGCCGAGGGACCAGCGTTTACATGTGCCCATAGTCGATGGCCTTCGTCGGCGAGGGTTGCGCGGCTGGCTGCGTCTGCGCGCCGGACGCGGGAGGGGGCTTCGATCCTGCCGGCGCTCTGGGCGCAGCGGCGCGCGGGCGTCGATCCGCTGTGGGCGCGGCGGCCACTGGGTCGACGCTCGCCCCTGCGTCGACGAGAGTCGGCGTCTGCGCGACGGAGACGTCAGGCGCGACGCTCGCGATGCTCGCCACGCCGGTCGCAGAATTTCTCGGCTCGGCGCTCGGCGTGGCTGCGGCCGCATGAGGATCGGGCGCGTTGCTGAAGCGCGACGAACGAAAGCGCATGGCGCCGAACCCGAGGCCGCTGAGCACGACGAGACCGGCGACGGCGATCCCCACCACGAGCCCGAGCTTGGAGCTCGCGGGTTTGACTTTCGGATCCGTGCCGGCCCAAGCGTTCGCAGTTCGGGTGCGCGCCGCTTGGTTCGGGCCGCTCTTCGGAGTTGACCCCGGCATCGGGGACGAGTCGACCTCCGTGCGCGCGAACTCCGCGCCCCCCGCGGGCGCCGTGCGCGCGAGGTCCGCGGCCTGGCTGCTGCCGATCACGTTCGCGATTCGGTCGACGAGCGGGAGTGTCCGTGGCGGGCAATATGGCGAAAGTCCGCGCGCGAGCTCGGCGACGCTCTGGCAGCGAGCGCCGACCGATTTTTGCAGGCATTTGTCGACGAGCGCCGAGAGCGCCGCCGGCATGTCGGGCCGGACCGTGTGGAGTGGTGCGGGCACCTCCATCATGACGACGGCGAGCAGTCCGCCGATCGTGTCCGCATCGAACGGCACGCGCCCGCCGAGCAGCTCGTACATGATGATGCCGAGCGACCACACGTCCGTCCGCGGATCGACGTCCTTCGAGGAGCGGATTTGCTCGGGCGACATGTAGAGCGGCGAGCCCATCAAACCGCCGGTCTTCGTCATGGCCGCGCCGGGCTCGTTCAATGAATTGACCTTCGAGATTCCGAAGTCGAGGACCTTGACCATCGGCGAGCCATCCGCGCGTCGCGACAAGAACAGGTTCGCGGGCTTCAGATCGCGATGGATGATGCCGAGGCTGTGCGCCTCCGCGAGCGCATCGCACGCTTGAACGACGTACTCCGCGACGACCCAAGGCGGCAGCGGGCCGTTGCGTTTCAGCTCTTCGGCAAGATCGTGGCCGTCGAGGTACTCCATCACGATGTAGGGCGACCCGTTGTCGAACGTCCCGGTGTCGCTCACGCGCGCGACGTGCTCGCTCTTCAGCCGCACCGCCGCCCGCGCCTCGCGCTGAAATCGTGTCAACGCCTCCGGGTTTTCGAAGGCGTCCTTCAGCATGAACTTGAGGGCCACCTTTTGATCGAGCTGAAGGTGTGTCGCCGCGACGACGACTCCCATTCCGCCCATGCCGAGGATCCGGTCCACGCGATACTTCTGCGCGAGAACTTCTCCGACTTTTACGGGGGCCTCATCCACTCGCCAGATGATACCTGCCGACCCGGAACAACGTCAAACGCGCTCGGGACTATCGCATCACGGCGGCGCTCGGCAGCGCGCGGGAGACGCTCGCGTGCATCGCGCCGCGGCTCGTTGCATCAACGCATCAACGCGGAGAGCATCATCGCGATCTTCTGACAGCGACGCATGATGTCGTTCGCCGTGGCGCGATCGAGGCAAGCGATCGCGTGCGCGCCATCCGCCGCGCCGGACGTCTCACAAGCGCTGTTGCGAGCGCCCGTGAAGTACTTCCGCCGCATCCCAGTCGAGAAATTCGGCAACCCCTCACTGACGTGCAGAAACACGCTCTTGCTAGCGCGCCGAGCCTGATCGCGAAACTCGTCATCACGAATCCCCGCCCGATGCACCACCACCACAAGCTCCCTCGAGCACCGATAGACGTCCATTCGTTGAAACGGCATGAGGTTGCAGGCATCCAAGTCGTCGCATCTTTCGTTCATGTGGCCTCCTGGCATGCTTCCCCCCTCGGCACGCGTTCTCGCCTTCGTCACACCCTCGGCGACCGC
>JAYVXB010000510.1:0-4673 GCA_043785585.1 Deltaproteobacteria bacterium
TGTTGGTGTACTCGCAGTTCTTCCCCGCGGTCGCTTGGTTCGACGACGTCGGGCACTCCATGTCGAACATCGGTGGCAGATCGCCCGGCTGAAGCCCGCCCGCGCCGCTCAGCACGGTGAGAAAGTGCTGCGCCTGGAGGACGCCGTCGATCGTCGGATCGAAGAAGTGGTACGGGCTCCGCAACACGCCCGCGGCCTTCGAGCCTGCCCAGTTCGCGGCGAACGACGTCTGCGTGTTGTAGTCGCCTTGCGTCGCCTTCATGAACGCGAAGCCGCGCCCCGACGCCGCGACCTTCACCCAGTCGATCGTCCCTTGTCCGTTCGACACGTCGACGCCTTCGACGACCGACGTCGGGCACACCGACGTGTTCGCCTCGGACAGGTTCTCGACGCGCTCGCCGCCGGAGTCCGCGCACGCCGCGAGCGCGAGAACGATCGCAGCGAGCAGCGAGAGTCGGGCGAGGCGCATACCCGATGCTACTACGCCCGGCCTACGCCGTGATGGCGGCGGGATCGCGCGTCAGGCGCGCGTAGAGGCGGCTGCGCGCTTCGGGATCTTTCGGTCGAACCCAGTCGCGCCCCATCTTCTCCCAGTCGGGATCGTCCGGGTCGAGGCCGATGGTCTCGATGAAGTGGCGATCGACGATGAAGAAGTGGCGCTTGTACGCGAGCAAGTAGCCGCCGTGGTCGGCGCGAATCGCTTTCGCTTCGTCGTACGATGCGGACCAGATGTTCCAATGAGCGGACGCCCCGTTCGGATAGAGCCGCGTCCCGAAGTCGTCCCCCGGCATCAATGCATCGATCGATTCGGTCATGTGCCCTCCCACGCGAGGTAGGAAAGAATCCTGACACGCGTCGTGCTCGGCGGCGAGACGAAGCCGTCGGCGACGCTCACCTGCGTCGACGAACGAACGCGAGCCCGATCAAGAGCACCCACCACGCCGAGCCGCCCGCGCGCCCCGTCGCGCTGCAACCGCTGCTCGTCGCAACGGGCGCGTCGCTCGTCGTGCCGTCCGCGCCCGACGAAGACGGCGGCGCTCCGGGATCGCTGATTCCACCGTCGACGCCCGGCGCAGGCGGCGTCGCGTTCGGCGCGACATCGAGCACGTCGACCTCCGCGCCCGCGCCTTGGACCAGCAGCGGCGCCGGCAACCAATCCGGTCCCGTCGTCATCGCGGCCAGCTTCGCCGCGGGCGTCTTCACCGCGTCCGCGAACGCAAAGTGCCACGCATCCATCGACGCGGGGCTGATCACGTGACGCTTCGTCGCGCCATCGATGACCCAAATCGCAGGCGAGCCGTCGTCGCCCTGCGCGAGCGATGGCTTCGCCGGATGGTCCGCGAGCTTCGGCAGCTTCGCGAGCTCCGCGTCCGTGTAGTGCCCGACGTCGAGCGCCGAGAACTTCCACGCATCGAACGACACAGGGTTCGTCACCCAACGACGCGCCATCTTCGGCGGGATCGCCTCGGGCGCGCACGTGAAGCTCTTCGCCGAGTCGGAGAGCTCGACGTTCGTCCCCGCGGGCGACGAGTCGATGCCGTACGCGCGCACGACGTGCGGCTTGTTGTCGCGAAGCGCGCGCGGCGGCGCGATCGAGAAGCCGTGATCGCACGAGCCGATCGCGGAGCAGAGATCCATCCGCTGGGTCCCCGCCGTGATCCGTTCGGCGAGCGCACCCGATCCGGGCACGCCGTCGAAGTAGAGATCGACCGCGACGGCCTGCGTCGGCGTGTCTTCGTCCTGCGACCATCCGGCGATCTTCGTGCAGTCCGCCGCGTCGAGGTACCCGCGCGGCGCTTTCTCCGGCGCGCGCGCCATCGCTTGGAGCTCGGCGAGCGTGCCGTTGAACACGTCGTGATCGAGGCTGCCGTTGCCGTCGCTGTACTGCCAGAACGTCCACGTCGGCCAGCCGTTGTTCGGCATCGACGGGCACGTCACGCCATACGCCGCGATCCAAAACGGATACGCGCCGAGCGTCGTGTCTTGGACGTTCCCCTCCCAGAAGTACGAGCCGCTGTAGATGAACGGCTTGCGACCGGTCCCTTGCTCGACGATCCGGAGCCACGTCTTGATCTTCGCGGCGATCGTCGCGGGGCTTTGTCCGCCCGTCGCTTCGACGTCGATCATCGCGGGCAGGTCGCCGTCGCCGAGCATTCCGATCTTGCTCACGACGAGGTTCGCTTGCGCGACTTCGTCCCCCACGGGCTCGAAGAATTGGTACGCGCCGCGAAGCACACCCGCCGCCTTCATCCCGCTCCAGTTCGCGTCGAACTTGGGATCGATGTAGCCGGTGCCGTCGCTGATGCGCGCGAAGCCGAACGCGATGCCGCCGTTCTTCGCCGCCTGCCAATCGAAGTTGCCTTGGTAGTACGAGACGTCGTAGCCCTGCACCGCGCCGTTCGTCGGAGCGCCGCAGACGCGCACGACCGCTGCGGAGCTCGATGCCGTCGGCTCGGACTTGTCGGCGCTGGAGCATGCGCCGAGGAGCGAGAGCACGGCGGGCACGACGACGAGAGAGAAGCTGCGTGTGTTGTTCACGCATCGTGCTGGTGCGACATCCGTACCAGCGCGGGCGCGCGGTTCCTCGCGTGGATGGGCGGTCCGTCGCCGATCCATCGCGAACGCTCGCGAGATCGATCGCGGCGTGGCGCGACGAAGCAGTATCGTGGCGGGATCAGCGAACGGAGTGTCGGATGAAGAAGATCGGGATGTGCGCGCTCGCCGCGCTCGCGTGGCTCGTGCCGACGACGGCGGATGCGTTTTGCGGTTTCTACGTCAGCGGCGCGGACACCAAGCTCTTCGCGAACGCGACGACCGTCGTGATGATGCGCGGCGGAACGAAGACCGTGCTCGCGATGCAGAACGCCTACCAAGGTCCGCCCGAGAGCTTCGCGATGATCGTCCCGGTGCCCGTCGTGCTCCAGAAGGACGACGTGAAGACGCTCCCGCGCGCGGTGTTCGACAAGATCGATCAGCTCGGTGCGCCGCGGCTCGTCGAATACTGGGAACAGGATCCGTGCGCGCCGATCAACGACTCGTTCGGGGCAGGCGGGCTCGGGCTGAGCGGCATCGGCGAAGGCGGCGGGGGGAAGGGAGAGGGGCTCGGCCTCGGCAACTTCCACGTGAAGGTCGAAGCAAAGTTCGAGGTCGGCGAATACGAGATCGTGATCTTGAGCGCGAAGGACGCGACGGGCCTCGACGGTTGGCTGCGCGCGAGCAACTACAAGATCCCCGAAGGCGCCGAGCCGTACTTGCGACCGTACGTGACGCAGGGGTCGAAGTTCTTCGTCGCGAAGGTCAACGTCGCGAAGGTGAAGTTCGAGAAAGGGCAGGCGGTGCTGTCGCCGCTTCGGTTCCACTACGACTCGGACCGCTTCACCTTGCCGGTGCGCCTCGGGCTCATCAACTCGTCGGGGACGCAGGACCTCATCGTCAACGTGATCGCACGCGCGCAAAGGTACGAAGCGGCGAACTACCCGAACGTCACGATCCCGACGAACATCGACGTCGCCGAGGGCGCGAAGGACAAATTCGGCGCCTTCTACAACGCGCTCTTCGATCGCGTCGTCGCCACGCATCCGCGCGCGGTCGTGACCGAATATGCCTGGGATACTGGCTCGTGCGATCCGTGCCCGGGGCCGGTGCTCGACGCGAAGGATCTCGCCGTGCTCGGCGCGGACGTCGTGCCTGCGGCCGCGCCGCCGCCTCGAGGATCCGGATCGAGCGGGCTCGGTGGACTCTCGCGCGACGGCTTCGTCCTCACGCGGATGCACGTTCGCTACGACAAGAGCGGCCTCGGCGAGGATCTCGTCTTCCGCGCCGTCGATCCGATTGAAGGCGGACGCGAATGGAGCACCGTCCCCGGAACGAGCGCGTCGCCCGGAGCGCATCGGGCGCCGCAGAACAACTTCCAAGCGCGCTACGCGATTCGCCATCCGTGGAAGGGGCCGATCGCGTGCGAGCATCCGCAGCGCGGCGTCTGGGGCGAACCCATCGCAGCCGCCGACGCGGGCTCGCGGTTCGGCGGATCGGGGCCGCCTGCTCTGCCGGCGACGAAGATCGCGTTCGCGCCGCGCGAAGGGGTGTCGCTCGCTGCGTTTCTCCGGTCGCCGGTGCCTGAGATCGCGCTCGGCATGCCCGCGCCTCTCGCGTCGAGCCTCGGACCGAGCGCGGCGACGTCCGGCGATCCGCCGAGCGTGGCCGCGTCCGCCACACCGCCGTCGAGCGCGTCGACGCCGTCGACGTCCGGCGGATGCTTCGGCTGCGCGGTCGGCGCGTCGCGCGATGCGACGTCGGTCGGCGCGCTCGGATCGATCGTGCTCGCCTTCACATGGCGACGAAGGCGCGCCGCGCGCTCGCGCACGTAGCGTTGCTACACTCGTTTCTGGGAGGGGACCCGTGAAGAAGACACAACGCCGAACGACGAGCATCGGATTCGCGATCGCCACCGCGCTCGCAATCGCCGCCTGCTTCGACGCGACCACGAACACGACGGGGCCCGACGCCGGGCACGACGCGTCCCTCGCGGACGCCGCCGCCGTGGACGGCGCCCACGATGCGTCCACGGCCGACACCGCCGCGTCGGACACCGCCGCAGCGGACACTGCAGCGCCGGACACCGCCGACGCGTGCCCGTCGTATGCGCCGCTGACGATGGACGCATCCGCGCCGTC
>JAYVXB010000511.1:0-4671 GCA_043785585.1 Deltaproteobacteria bacterium
GCGTCGACGACTTTCGCGACGTCGCCGAGGCGCACCGGCGCAGAGCTCTGCGCGTTGAAGAGCGCCGCAACGGTGCCCGTGGCGCCGGGCGCGGGCGGAGCGCCGGCCCGCACGACGATGTCGTTGAGCGGTCGTGCCTCTTCGACCGAGGTGTTCGTGAAGACGTTGTAGTCGAGGTTCCCCGCGCGGAGCTCGCCGCTCGGGAGGAGCAGGTTCGACGCCTTCACCGCGTTCACCACGTCGAGGATCCCGAGCTGACGCGCGCGCATCAGGTTCGGATCCACCATCACCTCGATCTCGCGCTGCTTGCCGCCGGCCACGCTCGCGCTCGCGACGCCCGTGATCCGCTCGAGCTGCGGCTCGATCACGTTGTACGCGAGATCGTAGAGCTGTCGTTCGTCGAGCCCGTCGCTGGCGACCGTGATCGAAACGACCGGGATCGTCGTGATGTCGAACTTGTTGATGAACGGCTGCTGAATGCCGGGCGGCAGCGTGTTCAAGATGTTCGCCAGCCGTTGCTGCACCTCGAACTGCGCGTTGTCGAGGTTCGTCCCGTAGTTGAACCACACCGACACGAGCGAGACGCCCTGCTTCGACGTGCTCTCGACGCGATCGACGCCCGGGGTCGCGGCGACGGCGCGCTCGATCGGCTCGGTGATCGACTTCTCGATGTCGGCGGGACCAGCGCCCGTATAGAAGGTCGCGACGCGCACCACCGGGATGTTGATGTCGGGGAAGAGATCGACCGCGAGGCTGTCGACGGCGACCGCGCCGAGCGCGATCACCATGAGCGACATCATCAAGATGAGGATCGGATTCCTGAGCGCGAGCCTCGTGAGCCACATCGTGGTGCCTCGTCAGTTCCTCGACGCGGGGGGCGCCGTCGATCCGCTCGCCGAAGGCGTCGCCGTCAGCTTTCCACCCGTGTACGGATCGACGTCGCGCTGGACGCGCACGGTCGTGCCGTCGGAGATTCCGTCGGCGCCCGCGGTGACCACCTCTTCGCCCTCACGGACGCCGTCGACGATCTCGGCCCACGTTCCTTCGTCGACGCCGAGCTGCACGGCGCGCCGCTGCACTTTGTCGCCGAGGAGCACGAAGACGAACGCCTTGTTGTCGCTCAGCTGAATCGCCGCTGCGGGAACGACAGGCACGTGCGGATGCACAGACGTGACGATCGACCCGTGCCCGAACATGCCGGGACGGAGCTCGCCGTCGGCGTTGCTGAGGCGCACCTCGACGTCGAGCGTGCGCGTCGACGGATCGAGGATCGGCGCCATCTTCGTGACCGTCCCCATGAACGGATGGTTCGGCATCGCATCGAGCGCGACGCGCGCGTCGAGGCCGAGCTTGATGTTGTGGATGTCGCGCTCGGTGACCGGAATGAAGACGCGGAGCTTGTCGATCTTCACGATGGTGACGATCGCGCCGCCGCCGGGAGGGCCGACGATCGCGCCGGGGTCGAGCCTGCGCACCGAGACGATGCCGTCCATCGGCGAGTCGATGCGCGTCTCGCCGAGGCGTACCGCGAGCGCCGACACTTGCGACGTCGCCGCGTTCACCTGAGCTTCGATCTGCGCGACCGCGCCCGTGGCGTTCGCCAGCTCTTGTTGCGAGACCACGCCTTGCGGTGCGAGCTTCACCGCGCGATCGAGATTTTGCTTCGCGAGCGCGAGCGCCGCCTGTTGCTGCGCGAGCGTGCCGCGCGCGGCGGCGAGCTGGTCCGGGAGATCGCTCGGACGCACGAGCGCGATGAGCTGCCCGCGCTTCACCTTGTCGCCGCGATCGACGAACACCGCGTCGAGCACGCCGAGCGTCTTCGATCCGACGTCCGACTGCTCGAGCGCGCGCAGCTCGACCGGCGCACGAACCTCGACGGGAACGTCGCGCGCTACGACCTTGCTGACGATGACGAGCGGCGCCGGACGTTGACGCGCGCCGCCCTCGGTCTTGCCGCACGCCGCGACGAACGTCAGCGCAAGGATCGATGCGCCGCGTGCGATCCCCCCGAGGACGTCGTGTCGTCGGTCGCGCATGGGTGAAGGGTACAGCTACTCGTGCGATGACGCCTTCGTCCACTTCGTTGCGGCACGGATCGGGATGCGTCCGGATCCGATGACACGCTGTCGCGATCCGTGACGCTCGGCGCCTACGGGTCGCGCGGATCCTCTTTGCGTCGACCACCCGACGCGCGACGGCCCTCGGGGCGCGGAGGGAGCTGACGTCGATCGTCGGCGGGACCGGCGCGTCGCTCGCCGGTGGCGGTTCGGCGGTCGCCGATGTCGGGACGCGCGGAGGCGGAGATGCGCGGATGTCGAAGGCGCGGCATGCGAGGACGATCCGGCGTCGCGGGGCGATGGGCCAAGTTTCGTGCGACAACACGGCATGTCCGCCGATCCGAAGCACGAGCACGAAGTGACGCAGACCGCTGCCAACGAAGCGCCGGAAGACGCTCTGCGGTCGCCGCTCGCGCGCTCCACCGCGGTCTCCACCTCCGTCCCCGCGTTCGCCGACTCGGACGACGAGGAGCTCGCGGACGACTACGACGCGCGCTACGCGCGAAACGACAAGCTCGGCGAAGGGGGCATGGGCGAGGTGATCTCGTGCGCCGATCAGCGGATCGGTCGCGAGGTCGCGATGAAGGTCATTCGTGCGTCGCGCGGATCGCGGCCCGATGCGCGTCGTCGGTTCTTGCGCGAGGCGCGCGTCCAAGGCCAGCTCGAGCATCCGTCGATCGTGCCGGTGTACGATCTCGGGCGCGATCCGACCGGCGCGGCGTACTTCACGATGAAGCGCGTGCGGGGGGTGACGCTCGAGGAGGTGCTCGACGCGTTGGCGACGCGCGAGCCGGGCGCGGCGACGAAGTTCACGCGGCACAAGCTGCTCACGGCGTTCGGCAGCGCGTGTCTCGCGGTCCATTTCGCGCACGCGCGTGGAGTCCTGCACCGCGATCTCAAACCGTCGAACGTGATGCTCGGCGACTTCGGCGAAGTGTACGTCCTCGATTGGGGTCTCGCGAAGACGGGGCTCGACGAAGAACGCGCGCCGATCCCCGAGGGCGTGAAGCCGGTGTCGGGCGACTCGGCGACGTCAAGCGCGCCGATCCGAACAGGGCACGGATCGGTGATGGGGACGCCGGGGTACATGGCGCCGGAGCAGATCACCGGCGACGTCGATGGCCTCGACGCGCGCACCGACGTCTACGCGCTCGGCGCGCTCTTGTTCGAGCTGCTCACGCTCGCGCCGCTTCACGGCGTCGGCGACGCAAAGAAGCTGATGGCGTCGACGTTGAGCGGAGCGGACGCGCGTCCGTCGGTCCGCGCGCCGCAGCGCGAAGTGCCGCCGGAGCTCGACGCGATCTGCGCGTGTGCGTGCGCGGTCGAGCCGCGCGACAGGTTCTCTACGGCGCGCGATCTGTACGAGGCGGTCGAAGCGTTCTTGAGCGGCGATCGCGACATCGAGCGACGGCGTGAGCTCGCGCGTGAGCACGCGCGTGCGGCCGACGCGGAGGCGAAGCGCGCGCTCGAGGGCGGCGAAGACTCGCTCGATGCCCGGCGTAGCGCGATGCGCGAGGTGAGCCGCGCCGTCGCGCTCGATCCTTCGAACCGCGACGCGCTCCGCACGCTGGCGCGCCTCTTCACGGAGGCGCCGCGCGAGCTCCCGGGCGCGGCGCGCGCCGGCCTCGACGCCGCGCACGTCGTGTCGCAACGAGTGGGCGCGCGCGCCGCCGGATTCGCCTACCTGAGCTGGCTCTTCTACGCGCCGGTCGTCCTCTGGATCGGCGTGCGCAACGTGGCGCTCGGCGCGGTGTGCGACGCGCTCTGGCTCGGCGCCGCAGCCGCGAGCTTCTACGCGTCGCGCTCGCCCGCCAACATGCGCCGCGCGACCGACGTCGTCATCGTCCTGTCGACGCTCGCGCTCGGCTGCTCCGCCGGTCTCTACGGCCCGTTCACGTTCTTGCCGGGCGTCGCCGCCGTCAACACGATCGCCTTCGTCATGACCGCGGATCGATCGCGCCGCGTGCCGAGCATCGTCCTCGGATGCCTCGCGATCGTCGTGCCCTTCGTCCTCGAGCGCCTCGACGTCGTGCCACGATCGATGATCTTTCGCGACGGCGCGCTCGTCCTTCTCCCGCGCATCATCGAGCTCCCCGAGGTGCCGACGGCGCTCTTCCTCTTGCTCGCGAACCTCGGCGTCATCGTGACGGCGTCGCTCTTCGTCGCACAATTTCGCGACGCGCTCGTCAAGACGGAGAGCCGCCTCTACGCGCAGTCGTGGCAGCTTCGTCAGCTCGTCCCCGACGATGCCGCGCGCGCGCTCGACTCGCGCCTCTCCGAGACGCGCTGATCGTCACCGCGCGAGAAAGTGTGCCTTGATCCCCGCGCCGAACGCCGTCGGTGTCCCGTCGTACGACGTGATCAGCGCCGGCCCGGTCTTGCAGTCCCACGTGTTCCACGACCATCCGAGGTACGAGATGCCGCGCGCGTCGGCCCACGGCAAGAACGCGTCGACGAACGAGTGCGCGCAGTCGTCCTCACCGAGCTCACCTGTCACCAGCGGCACCACGTCCGCGATCGGCGCGAGCTGCGACGTCCAGCACGCTTCGTCTTTGCACGCGTTGAAGTTGTAGACGTGAAACGACGCCGCGAGCTGCCCCGTCGGATCGATCGG
>JAYVXB010000512.1:0-4669 GCA_043785585.1 Deltaproteobacteria bacterium
CCGCTGTTGCGGAGCGAGTTGTACGTCGTCACGCCGGCGCAGAGCAGCGGCCCCGCGTCGACCGCCTTCAGCTTCTCCGGAATGCGCGCCGCCGCTTCGTGCGGAACGACCGCGTACTCGGCGTAGCCTCCGTCGCGCGAGATGCCGGTGACCGTCGCGTTCTCGCAGTTGATGAAGAACCCCTTGCGGCATGCGTTGCAGACGAAGCAGTGACCGCCGTGCCAGCCGACGCCGACGCGATCGCCCACCTTCCACTCCTTGACGAGCGCGCCGACCGCGTCGACGCGTCCGGCGATCTCGTGCCCAGGAATGCGCGGCAGAACGAGGCCCGGGAAGCCACCCGACTTCACGAACGCGTCGCTATGGCAAACGCCGCACGCCTCGACCTTCACGCGAATCTGCCCGGCGTCGGGCTCGGGCACGTCGCGCTCGACCACCTCGAACGGTGCCCCGGCTTTCGTTACCTGCACGGCCTTCATCTTCGGCATGGGTCGCTCCTATCGTGTGCGGGTTCGATGCGCGGCGCGCCCGATGCGTCGCGAAGCGGAGGCGCACCGTAGGTCTGCATGGTCGCATTCCCCGTGTGGCCCCCGCTCTACCTTCAGTGCGGAGGTCGCCCGCTCTTCGCGTCGGCGTCGGCGATCTCCGCGAGCCCCGCGAGATCCCCCAGCGTCAGCGGATGAAACGGCGGCCGCGGCGTGATCGGCAGCCCCGCGCTCCCGCCGCGCTCGACGAGTAGCCGGGCGCACAGCGCGACGCACGATTTCCCCTGGCACCAGCCCGTCCCGAACCCGGTGTACCGCTTCAGCGATTCGAGATCGGTGTACCCGCGTGCCATCGCCTCTTCGAGATCGTGCAGCGTCACGTCCTCGCACCGGCACGCGAGCTTCTTGCCCATCAGTCGCCTCGGTATTCGCAGCGCGCGTCGAACGTCTCGTACAGCGTCACCTGCTCGAGCTCGGGCAGCTTGGGCTTTATCTCGCGCCACAGCCACCGCGCGAGAAACTCGCTCGTCGGGTTCTCGAGCCCCGGGATCTCGTTCAGCAAGTGGTGATCGAGCCGCGCGTGGATCGGCTTCCAGATCTCGTAGAGCTCGAAGAAGTCGATGAGCCACCCGGTCTCCGGGTTCACCGGTCCGGTGATCGCGACCTCGACCTTGAACGAATGCCCGTGCATCCCCGCGCACTTGTGACCAGGCGGGACTTTGGGCAGAAAATGCGCTGCTTCGAAGCGAAACTCGTGGACGAGGCGGACGTTCATCGAAGGCTGCGATCCTAGCATTCTGCGGGCGCTTCGGGGACCGCACGCCCGCCGGTTGCAGATCGCACGCGCTTCGGCTAGAAACTCCGGCCCCAACGCAGGGAGACCGCGATGTACATCGTTCTGTCGAAGAAGCCGCGCAAGACCAACCGCACGAAGAGCGCACGTTACCGAGCCAAGGCGAAGGCCAAGGACAAGGGGCGCCGCGCGCGCGTTTATCAGACGCACAAGAAGTAGCGGTTGCGCGAGGTCTACTTTCTTTCGTCGGGCACCTTCCTGGTGCCGGCGATTTTGGATGGCGGATCGCCGCTCGGCGTCGCGCGTTGGTCGAACACGGTCGCCGTCGCGGTGCGCGACTCGGGCGACGTGCTGCTCGTCGACGTCGGATGGAGCGCCGAAGCGTGCGTCGATCCGGCAGCGCTCCTTGGGAGAGTCCGCGCGGCGGCGCTCGGCGTGCGCGCCCGGCCCGGCGACGCGATCGTCGATCAGCTCCGCGCGCTCGGCGTCGAGCGCTCGCGCGTCAAGACGATCGTCGCGACGCACCTCCACCTCGATCACATCGGCGGCGCGTGCGATTTCCCCGACGCCCAGGTCGTCTGCACCGATCGCGAGCTCCGCGCGTTTCGCGGCGTGCGTCGCGACATCGGCTACCGCGCCGACGATCTCGCGAAGAGCGGACGCGCGCGCACCGTCATCCTCGTCGGCCCGCCGGTGCTCGGCTTTCGCGCGAGCCACGACCTCTTCGGCGACGGTGAGATCGTCCTCTGCGAAGCGCAAGGACACACGCCAGGACTTGCCGCCGTCGCGCTCCGCACGCCGAAGCGCACGTACGTCCACGTCGGCGACGCGGTCTACCAGACGTGGGAATACGGCCTCTCGCGCCCCGGCCCATCGCCCATCGCCCGCGCCATCGGATGGCGCCGCGAAGAGATGAAGCGAACGTACGCCGCGATCCGCGCGTGCGAGGCCGATGCGTGCAGGCCGATCGTCGTCCCGTCGCACGACATGAAAGTCTTCGAGCGACTGCCGCGGAGACCCGCAGAGATTTGAACAGGAAGGTCGGGAGATCGGAAGTTTCGGATCCCAAAACCCTTCCGATCTTCCGACCTTCCTGTTCAAAAAATCTCGAGAGCTACGCGCCGCCCTTTTTCAGCTCTGTCAGCACCAGCTTCGCGACGCTCTTCAGCGTGTCGAACACGCCGACGCCCGTGCGCGCGACCGCCTCGAAGTCGGGAACGTTCGTCTTGTTGAGCATCTGACGAAGCTCTTCGACGCTGGCGACGTTCGGCAGGTCGCGCTTGTTGTACTGGATGACGAACGGGAGCTTCTCGAGCGAGTACCCCTGCTCGGCCAAGTTGCCGCGAAGGTTCTCCATCGACTCTTCGTTCGCTTCCATGCGCTCGATCTGCGAGTCGGCGGTGAAGATGACCCCGTCGACGCCCTTCAAGATCAGCTTTCGCGAGGCGTCGTAAAAGACCTGCCCCGGCACCGTGTAGAGGTGAAAGCGCGTCTTGAACCCGCGGATCTCACCGAGCGACAGCGGGAGAAAATCGAAGAAGAGCGTTCGCTCCGTCTCCGTCGCGAGGCTGATCATCTTCCCTTTGTGATCGGGGTTCGTGCGCTCGTAGATGTACTGCAGGTTCGTCGTCTTCCCGCAGAGTCCAGGGCCGTAATAGACCAACTTGCAGTTGATCTCGCGCGCCATGTAGTTGATGAAGCTCATCTCTCTTCAGCCTCGCTCAGTCGTTGAAGAGGTTGTCGATGTCTTCATCCGTGATCTCCGCGAACGGCGAGTCGGCGCCCGGCTCCTGCACCTTCTTGAGCAACGACTCGAAGATGTGGTTGAGCTCTTCACTGGCCTTCTTCACGCGAAGTCGGACGAGCCCGAGGCTCGACTTCGAATCGAAGATGACGACCAGGATGACCCGGTTGCCGACGAGCTGAATGTGGATGTTCGCCTTTTCACCTTCGTGAAACTGCGTGGCGAACTCGTTCTCTTTCAGCAGCTTTGCCATGCCGCCGGTCGCGGCGATGTTGCCGGCCGTGAGCGACGCGAGGCTCGTCGTGTCGACGTTGTCGATGTCGCCGCTGGCCGCGATGAGCTGACCGTTCTTGTCGACGATGAAGACGACCTTGGCGTTCGCGTCTCGAACCAGGCGGTCGACGACCGACTGGATCTGATTGAACTCCTCCTCGTACATCACCATCTGGGGGTTGACCATTCGATGCCTCGCGTGCGGCTACCTACGTAGCTGGCACGAGACGCCGGCATGGCCGGGTCCCGCCGCCTGAGAATAGAGCAACGGTTCTATCGAACCGGGGGGCTTCCAGCAAGGTGGGCGTTCGGCGACCTCGGCCACCCTGGAAAGCAGGCCGGTTTGTGGGCCTGGTTTGAGGTTGGCGTCACTCGATTCGGAACTGGAGGCCGGCGCCGACGCCGATGTCGCGCACGCCGTTGCCGTTGTTCAGGCTTCGGTTGAGGACCGTCGTCTTGAAGTCGATCGACCGCGTGATCGAGTAGCCGAGTCCGAAGCCGAGCTCGAGATCGGTGCGGTCGAAGTCCGGATTCACGCCCGGTGCGACCAAGTTTTCGTGATGATGGATGAAGCGAAGGCCGGCGATCGGGCCGAGCCAGAGGCGCGCGGTAGGTTGGAACCAAACCGCGATGGGGAAGTGAACGCCGACTGCGGTGGGATCGTAGAATTCGACGGGAATGAACACGCCCGTGTCGATGCGCACGATTCGGCCGGCGTGGAACGCGAGGGGGACGCCGACCTCGACGCCCGTGCGCGTGCCTCGCTCGGCGGGGAGCACGACGCGGCCTTCGAGCGCGACCTCGGCGACCCCTCCGCGCAAGAGCGCGCCGCGCACGCGCACCTCGGGATTCGCGAACGTCGCGCTCCCCGTTGCGAACGTCTCGCGATCGAAGAGGCGACCGTACTGGTCGGCTCGTGTCGCGGCGCCGTCGTCGCCACCGCGGACGCCGGTGCGCACGCCGAGCTCGACGTGATCCGTCAGGCCGACGCCCATCTCGAGGTTGAGGCCCACGCCGGTGCGCGAATTCGCGCGCGTGGCGTCGTCGATGCCGAGGCCGACGCCGAAGTCGAACGCCCAGTCGTGGCGCGGGAGCGTGATGTCGCGATCGACGAACGGTGGCGCCGCGGGCGCAGAAGCGGCGAACGCGAGAGGCGCGAGGGTGGCGAAGGCGCCGACGAGGTGCGCGAAGCGGAGACGCCGAGGACGAGGGGGCCGCATGACGACGGTAGAATGCCACACGATCGTGCGTCCGCACCCTCGACGGCGTAACCTGCAAAGATGAAGCGTCTTTACTTCGTGCTCGTCGCGCTCGGCGCGGCGTGCGCTGCGAATGGTTGTGGGTCGGACGAGTCGTCGAGCGGTGGCGGCGATG
>JAYVXB010000513.1:0-4666 GCA_043785585.1 Deltaproteobacteria bacterium
CATCGGGCGACCGCACCCGTCGAATGTGCAGAGCGAGTAGGGCAAGGTTCACGGTGTGAGCCTCTCGTCCACGAGCATCGCCCAGCGAATCGAGTGACCCTTGATGCGATCGATGGTGGTGGCGAGCGCCTGGTAGACGGAGAGCGGATCGGCGAGCGGCGGGAACACGAACGTCGCGTTCTCCGGGCTCGACCCGTCGCCGACGAAGAGACCGCGCCCGCCCGACGCGGGCGGTAGGTCGCCGATGCCGAGCGGCGGGTACGCCGCAGGCTCCGCGCCGCCGAGCTCGGGGACGCTTGGATCGACGACCGCGAGGCGCGTGCCGTCGTACGCGAGCGCGACATCGACCGGCGCGATCGCCGGCACGCGCAGGATGAAGTAGCGACCGACGGAATCTGCGAACACCCACGCGGCGCCCGGGTTCGATTGCGGCCGGGCGTAGCCGTCGTTCGCCACGGCGTCGTCGGCGTAGAGCCGATCGGGATAGCTTGGGCACGCGCCGACGAACGAGTGCCAGCTTGCGGTTCCGTCGGAGATGAAGAGGCGATCGAGCGCGCTCTCCAGGTACTGCGCGGCGCCGCGCGTCCACGGCGCGAGGATCGCGTTCGCCGCGGCGAGGATCGCTTCCGGTGTGACGAGGTCGGGCGTCGTGAGCACCCGCGCGCGAAGAGCTTCCTGCTGCTCGCCCGCTTGGCGAAACACGCCGTGGTCTTCGCAGAGTCCTTCGAGGTAGAGGCCGGTGGCTCGAAGGAGATCGGATTGCGCTGAGGCGTAGCCGGAGATCTCCTGGTGGCGCCGCAGGATGACGAGGAGAGCCGCAGCGAGCGCGTCGCGTACAGCCGCGGAGTCGCTCGCGCGCACGAATGCCGGGAGCACCGCGAGCACGTCGCGCGTGCTCCGCGTCGGGAGATCGCCGGCCGCCGGACTGACAGGCGGCGCGAGCGGGAGCGTGGGCATCTACGCGGGACCGAGGAACGCGACCGCGACGTCGCGCACGGCGAGTGTGTAGCGGCGGAGCGCTGCAGGGAACTGCACCGCACTGCCGATCGATGTCGTCACCCCTGCGCTCGCTGAGGGCTGACTGAACTCGAGCGACTGAAGCGGCTCGACGGCCGCGAGCGCGGCGCCGACCATCGCGTCGAGTGAATACCCGAATGCCGTCGCGCGCCGATCGAAGTAGCCGACGAGCGTCGCAGCGATCGCGTCCGCGAGCTCGCGCGTATTGAACCCGCCCGGATCGTTCCAGAGACGTGCGGTCGCGCGCACAGTGAGGGGCGCGGGCGTCATCGGCCGCACCTGCAGGTCGGCACCGAGCACCCGGAAGCGCTCGAGCCCGACGTGGCAGCGACGCACGAGCGCGTCCGTGCCCGAGTAGCCGACGTCGCCGACGTAGCACCAGTTGAGGCCGTGGTCGTTCTCAGCGCCCGCGTAGCTCGAAGCGAAGAGCGCGACGTGCGCGGCGCCTTCGGCGACGCACGCGTCGGTGATCGCCTTCGCGTACCCTTTGCGCCTGTCGAGACGCGCTTGCCGCGCGCGGGCGCGAAGCGCGCTTGGGCTCTCGGCGTCCGTGCCATCCGCACACTCGAGCGACGTCGCACGCCAGGTCGCGTCCCAAAGTGGATCGTCGATGCGGAGGACGACGCCGGGTGCAGCGGCGGTGCGAAGCGCGGTGCCGGTGCCGCGGCGGAGCGCGCGGATGGGAACCATGAGATCGTGCGCGGAGACGGAGGCGACGGTGTCGGCCGCGACGGCGTACGTCACGGGCTCCGCGCTCGGGCGGATGACGGTGATGCGCGTCCCCGCGAACACAGTTCCTTCTCCGGCGGCGAGCGTATCGCGCGCGAGCGACGCGGTCCCCACGCCGAACGTCGCGAGGACCGGGTCGGTGCCGAAGCGCCGACGTGCGATCTCGGCGAGCTTCGCGCCCTCCGCGGTGTCGAAGTAGATCGCGCGAAAGAGATCGCGATCGCGCGTGGCTTCGCGAGCGAAGAGTAGCGCGCCGGCGCCGGCCCAATGATCGTAGACGGCGCCGCGCCGTGTGTCCGCCGTCGGATCCACGAGTCCGCGGATGCCGTCACCGTGTGCAGCGAGCAGCTCGGCGAGCGTGGGCAGAGGCATGTCAGGAGGTCGCGATCGGAATGCGCACGGTCGTCGGACCGGCGGCGCCGAGAGGCGTCACGTCGACGTCGAAGACGCCGTCGGGCGCGAGCGTCGCGGCGACGGCGGCGACGCGGTCGTCCTTGAGCGCTTCTTTGACGAGCGCGCCGCGGAGCGGCGGGAGAGCACCGGAAGGGCCATCGACGAAGCGGCGCGCCTTCGCGCCGTACGTTGGATCCCACGGCAGGCCATCCGCGAAGAGGCGCCGGCGCACGGCGGCCTCGACGTTTGGGATGCCGGTGACGGATGCGAGATCGCCGTCGGCGGTCTCGACGTAGTCCACGCCGTCGTGAACGAGATCGACGCCGTAGAGGAGCGCGTCGAGATCGTCGACGCCGGCGGGTCTCTCTGGATCGGTGGACGGTTCGCCAGGTCGGAAGAGCGCGGACGCATCCACCGCACTCCCGTCCGCGGCGGGCACACCCACGATGCGCACCTCGTACAGCGTGCCGGGGGCGAGGTCCGCCCCGAGTGCGAGCTCGACCTCGTGCAGATCGGCGCCGACGACGAGCGCGCCCACAACGGCGGGTGAGACACCGCGCCCGTCGCGGTTCGTGACGACGTAGAAGCTGGTCGACAGAAACGCCGACGGACGGAGCTCGACGTCGAAGCGCAGGCGGACACGCCGCTCGTGACGAACGACGACGCCGACGAGTGAGCCCATGGATCAGTCCAGCGGACAGACGAGAGGGAACGGAATCGCGAGCGCGAAGTCGAGATCGAGACTTGGCAGACTCGGGATGGGGAACGGGATCACGAAGGCGAACGAGAAGACGGGGAATTTGCAACGCGTCGGTGCAGGCCTAGACATCGCTTACACTTTGCCGAGAGTCGTTGACAGGTTTGATCTGCAAACGCCGCCTCCAAAATCGATCTACCGCGAAGTAGTTTAAGGTCAAAGGGGCGCGACGATTACTTCGCGCCCGTCTTCAAGACTCGGGCCTGGGGGCGTGCGGTGCGGGAAGGCGAGCCCGGCGCGGGGCTCGCTCTCGGGACGCTTGCGACAATCCCGAGCTGCGAGCGCCGTGACGGGCGGACTCGCGGATCTCCCACGCCCTCGAAGCACGCGTCGTCCGCCCCCGGAAGCGTTTCGACGAGTCCGAGGTCGACATCATGGAACCACGCGCGAACGCGGAATTCGTCGACGACCTCGATACCAATCTCGAGCCCGGCGAGCGACTCACTGAGGTAGCAGCCGTCTTTCCGGAAGTGGAACACGCCGCCGCCGCCGACACGACGCGTGAAGAAGTGAGAGGGGTATGCATAGGGTTTCGCTGTTGGACGACGACGCTCTTTAACCTTGTAAACTTCGGCGGGCGTCTTTCCCTTCAACGCATCGTGCGGTCGCACGTGGTTGAACTCTTTTCGCCAGCGGTCGAGCAGGCGCTGCTGTTCCTCCAGCGTCGCGGCCGGCCTGGATTGAACCTCCGCACATACGTCACGATGCATTCGCTCGTGCCCGCCGTTGTCTTGCGGACAGCCTGGACGCGAGCGCACAACGCGGATACCGAGCGATACCCACCACGCCGAGAGCGCGCTGAATCCGGCGCGGGCGCGGACAGAGATAAACGGAATGCCGTTGTCGCATTGAATCGTGTTCGGCACGCCATGGCGGTCGAAGAGCTGCTCGAAGACGGTGCGCACCTCGGCGCCTTTTGTTGCCCCGGCGGCGACGGCGAACACGAAGCGACTGAACGCGTCACGTACGGTCAGCGGTTGGCAGCGCGTGCCGTCGAGCACGTACCACCAGCCCTTGTGGTCGACGGTCCATACGTCGTTCGGCGACGCTGCCTTCACCGTCGGTGCCTGCTCGATGACGCTGATGGGAGCGCGCTTCCTCCTCGCGCGGATCTTGTCCGCACGCCACAAGATACGTCCGATGGTGCGCTCCTTCGGTGTGTCCTCGCCGAACCGGCGCTGCAGTAGACCGTATAACTTGCGGGCTCCCCACGATGGGTGCTTGTCGCGCGCTTGAAGCGTGGCGAGCACGAGCTCCTCGGCCGTCGCCAGCGGCGCTGTACGCGGACGACGGCTCTGTTCGTCGAGCCCGTCGTAACCCAGTTGCACGAACCGCTTGATCCACTTGTGCCCCGCGGTGCGGCTGATGCCGTACTCGCGACAGAGTGGCGCGACCTTCTCGCCAGCTGCGTGTCGCTCTACAAACTCAGTTTTCAGGCTCATTGTCCGGCGCTCCTTCCAAGGCATTCGCCGATGAGACCTGTAAACGATGTCCTGGCACAAAAGTGTGAGCGATGTCCTGGCGCCGTACCCCGCGCCGCGGTCGCACGCCCGGATCACGTCCGCGAAAGAGCGTGACGCGCACGAGCGTGTTGCCGTCGTTGTCGGCCGTGCCGACGTCGAAGTGCTCGTCGGTATCGTCCCAGCCGACCGTGCCGGGCTCGAAGACGAGAGGCTCGTCGCGCGGGCCGAAGATGTCCTGCTCATTGGTGTTCTCGGCGACGACGACGTCGAACATGACGCTCCTTCACGGGCGGTTGGTGTCGCCTCC
>JAYVXB010000514.1:0-4647 GCA_043785585.1 Deltaproteobacteria bacterium
GTCTGGGCGATCGACGACGGCGAAAAGATCAAACAGGACGATACGGCGAGCGCGCTCGCGACCGGCGCAGGCAATCCGGTCTGGGCGCCGGGACAACCGGTTCGCCTCTTCACGATGAAGAACGAGTCCGTCGCGCTTCAGATCATCGTAGCGGCCGACGACGCCGCGCTCGACGGCGTGACCGTCGATCTCGAAGTGCTCGCCACCGACAGTGGCGCGACGATCCAAAACGCGCCCGGCGCTACGGACCCCACGTCGTACGTCGCACGCCCCATAGAGCGCTTCGTCGAGCACTTCATGGAGATCAAGCGCGTGTCCGGAGGGAAGTTCCCGCCGGAGTCGCTCGGTTGGGCCGCGGGCTCCGGTCCACCTCCGGGGAAATGGCTCGGGAAGTTTCCGGACGCGCTCATTCCCGTCGAGGTCGCGCCGGCGTGGGCCCCGTACCCGATGAAGATCGCGCCGCGCACCAACGGCATCGTCTGGATCGACGTCACGGTTCCGAAGACGCAGCCCGCGGGCCTCTACAGAGGCGCGGTCGTCGTGAAGGCAGGCGCGCGCGCGATCGCATCGCTCCCCGTCGAGCTCGACGTCGTCGATGTGACGCTTCCCGATCGCCCCGTGCGCACGATGGTCTACTACGATCGCCTCGAGCTCGATCGACGCATGGGCGTGAGCGACGCGGCGGAAGAACAGCTCTGGCGCCTCTTCCACCGGCATCGCCTCTCGCCGCTCCATGGCGCGGTCAGCACCGACGACGTCATGCACAGGCTCGGCGCGCTCGACGGTTCGCTCTACACCGCCGCGCACGGCTACGAGGGTCCGGCTGAAGGAATGGGCGACGGCATCCTGAGCCTCGGGACGTACGGTATCTTCCGCGCGCCCGACCCGTCGAAGCTCGCGGTCGTGGAGAAGATCGCGGATCTCGTCGCGGAGAAATCGCTCTTTGCGACGACGGACACGTTCGTCTACGCAATCGACGAAGTGTGCGAGAGCCCATATGGCGCCGATTGGAAGCGCCTCATCGCGGGCTCGTCGAACACGAACGTGAAGCGTGTGCGCGTCGGCGCGACATGCAGCGAGGATCCCACCGAACGGAGCGTCGACATTCCGATGATGGGCGGCTCGCTCGACCCGGCAGAGAACGCCGCTGCGCGCGCGATGGGCAGGGAGGTCTGGGTGTACAACGGGCGTCAGCCGCACACCGCCGCGTTCGTGACGGACGCCCCCGCGATCTCGACGCGTGTCGACGGGTGGCTTTCGGGGATGTTCGACATCGCGCGCTGGTTCCTCTGGGAGACGACCTTTTGGTATGACGACAACCGCGGAGGCAAGGGACCGTACGATCCGTTCGTGAGCGCCGAGACGTTTCACAACCAAGACGGCGACTACTCGATGGGCGAGGGGATGCTCGTCTACCCAGGAAAGCAGCTCGACATGTTCACCGAGCATTCGATTGGGTTCGGCGGAGTGCTCGCGTCGATTCGATTGAAGAACTGGCGGCGCGGCATCGAGGACGCGGGCTACTACCAGCTCGCGCACGCGGCGAACCCCGCGAAGGCCGAGGCGATCGCGCGAGCGCTCTTTCCGCGTGTCCTGAGCGCGGCGGTCGACGGGGAGCCTCCCTCGTGGAGTGACGCAGGGAAGCCGTACTTCGACGCGCGCAAGGCGCTGCTCGATCTCGTTCCCCGCGGAACGAACGGAGGTGAAGGCATGGGCGCAAAGCCGAGCTTCGGCAAGGTCGGGTCGGCCGCGATGACGACCGGCGAGCGTCGGAGCGGGTCGCGCCCGTGGTCGGGGCGTGTCAAAGCCGGCGCCGCTGCCGCCGTCGCGATCGCCATCGGAGCCTGGCTCGTCCATCGAAGGCGCCGGTCGCCGAAGACGTAGGCTCAGTCTTCGAACGCACCGGCCGTCGGTGGATTGGCGAGGACGCGAGGGCGGCCCGCTAGGTGCTTCGTGTACTGCTGGCGGACGACGTGTTCGGGAGGAGCGAAGTCGGCCGCGATCGAGACGCCGATGCCGCGCGCCGCAGCGTTCTTCGCAAGCTCGTAGGCGTCCGACGCGGGGTCGACGAACCCGGGGTTCGTCCCGTGCTTGGAGGCATCGAGTCCGGTGATCTGCGCCGAGACCTTGTAACGCCCCGAGTTGGTGGTGAAGCCGACCCAGTCGTCCGTGATCCAATTGCCGCTGAAGGAGATCACCCCCTGCACCTTCTCGTCGCGCACGCCCAGCATCGCGACGCCGCGCGTGATGGTCGGAGGGACCTGGCTGTAGAAGATGTTGTTGCGCACGTCGATGCGCTCCTCGTTCGTCGAAATCTCGAAGATGGACGTCCACGCCCAATCTTTGTAGTCGGCGTTCTTGATGATGACAGTGTTGTCGTAGAAGCGGAGCGTCCCTTTTCGGTAGTTCTTCCAGTCGCCGCTGTCGCCGCCGTAGTGGACCATCGAGCCCGACGGTTTCCCTCGTATCAGCACGTTGCCATAGACGTACGTCGTGTGAAACGTCGGCATCTGCACCGTCGAGCCCATCGACTCTTGCGCGTCGACGATGTCGAGGATGTGCGCGCCGTCCTCGATCCAGTTGTAACGAATGACGACGCCGGCCGAACGGTCCTTGATGTTCGCGCCCTGCACTCCGCTTGCGCCAGTGCGAGGCGCGCCAAATCGGTTGTACTGGTACGTGACGTTCGACACCTCGTTGTAGACGTTGTGCATGAAGTGCGTGGTGAGGCTGCCGTTGCCGTAGATGTGATTGCCCTCGATGAGCACGTCCGTCGTCAGCTCGACGCCGCCCATCGTGCCCATGAAGATGCCGTTGTTGTTGGCGGTAACGACGCACGATCGAATGGTGATGTGCTGTCCGCGCTGCACGAAGATCCCGGCGGCGACTGCGGAGTACTCCTTCACGTTCCCGGCCTTGTCGGTGAACTTGTACGGAGGCGAGGCGTTGCGAATCTCGAACCCCTGCACCGTGATGTACTTCGGCGTGATCTCGTAGGGAGTGTCGTGCGCGTGGCCGATCGTGACCAGGCCGCGCGGCTGGTGGCCATCGTAGGGGAAGTCGAGCTGCTTTCGCGTCGTCGCGTTCTCGCCGTCGATGACGGGCTTCTCGCCCTTGGGTCCCGGCACGCCGCAAATGAAGATCGGTTGGTGCTCGGCACCGATTCCGCTGATCATCATCTTCTCGCGGTACGGCTCGGGCCTCCAGAAGATGCGCACGGTGTCGCCGCCCTTGAGTTTCTCGAAGGGGACGTCGCCGATCGACAAGTACGTCTTCCCCGGACCGACGTCGAAGTTCGACCCCGCGCCTCGGTGCACGCAGTCGCTGGGGCCAGAGCTCTCCGGCGACGTCGGCGTGGACGCCACCGTTGCCGAAGTCGCGGCGTCCGCGGTGGATGCGTCGCCCGCGACCGCGTCGAGCGGGCCCGCGGGAAAGTCCGGGAACGGCGCCCGCCTGTTGCACGCCGCGAGGACCGCCAACACGATGAAGAGCGAGCGGAGTCTCATCGGGCCGGGGTAGCACCAGAACGTTACGCTGTCACTTCGCCGTCTTCGCCGCCGCGAGACCCGTGATACTGATTCGCAGTGGCGTTCTTCGGGGCCTTCGCGCTCGTTCTCGTCCTGATCATCCGGCCACAAGAAATCTGGCCGGTCCTCAATCTGTTTCGGCTTCTCGACGTCTTCACGGTGATCGCGGGGCTCGGCGTCGTCATCGATTTCTCGACGGGTAAGCAGAAGAACGCCTACTCGCCTCAGCTCCCGTTCCTCGCCGCGTTCATCGTGAGCTGCTTCGCGTCGACCGCGGTGATGGTCGGTCGCCCCGCGCTCACCATCGTCTTCAATCGCGCGATCGTTCCGGCGCTAGGGATGCTCGTCGTCATGTACGGCTCGCGGTCGTTCCCGCGCATGCGCACTCTGTTGATCGGGCTCATCGCCTGCATGACGTTCGTCTCGTCCGTCGCCATCCACCAGGGATACGTCGAGCCGGCGTGCGTCGAGCTCCCGAAGGACGAGTTTGGCGTGCGCTCGTCCGTCGAGGATGGCATTCCGGACGGCCGAGCCTGCGATACCGCATTTTCGTGCGAGAGGGGCGGCAAGCCCGGCGCCGAGTACGCATGCGAGCGGCTCGGAATGTTCGCCACCGCTTCGACGGGGCGACGCGTCCGATGGCGCGGTCAACTCGGCGATCCGAACGAGCTCTCGGTGTACATCGGCGCCGTCATTCCGCTCCTCTTCGCGATGAGTGGGTTCGTGAACAAGAAGGCGTTCTCGCTGCTCGCGCTCGCGATCGTCGGCATAGGTTTGTGGTGCGTGATCCTGACGCAGTCGCGCGGCGGGCAGCTCGTCATCACGACGGTGTTCGGAATTTATTTCGTGGCGCGCTTCGGGTTGAAGGGGCTGATCGGTGCTGTGGTGCTCGCGATGCCCGTCGTCATGCTCGGCGGTCGCGAAGGGTTGGATGCAGACGATTCGTCCGCGGAGCGCTTCGAGCTTCTCTACGAAGGCGGCGCACTCGTCTTGCGGCACCCGCTCATCGGCATCGGCACGGACCAATTTGCCGAGCACATGGGGAACGGACTGACCGCGCACAATGCGTACTTGCTGGCGGTGGCGGAGCTCGGCTTCCCTGGGTTCTTCTGCTGGTCCG